>JAVBSU010000159.1:0-3422 GCA_031556555.1 Christensenellaceae bacterium | reverse complement strand
AGCCGTTTTGCTGAGCGGCTTTAACCCTTCGCCCTTGTTTGTGGCTATGTAGAACTCCACATGCTCCGGCCCGCTCCTTGTGAACACCGTGTCTTCGAGCTCCGGCATGGGCGAAAAGCGCGCCTCAAAGCCAGCGCCCGTCATCCCCAGGTCATTGAGTTCTTTTTTCAGGGCGGCGGCAAGTTTTACCGCGGCTTTCTTCCTCTCGGCGGACAGCTTTCCGTAGAGCGCGTAAAGGCTGCTTTTTGCCGAACTTATATCCGCCGCTAGCTCTTTCGCCCGCTCCTCCGAATGCAGCAGCGCCTCCAGTTCACCCTGCGCCCCGCTTAGCATACCCAGTAGTTCAAGCTCGTCCTCCGCGCCATACTTGCGTTTCAGCGAGTTTATATAGCTTATGCGCTCCTCAACTTCTTCCTGCCGCCGCGCGTCGAAGGTCACCTCTTCCGCCGCCGCGCCTATGTCGCGGGCCGTTTCTTCCAATACGTAATAATTCTCCCTGAGCCTTTCCGCGAGCGAAGCGTACTCTTCCGAAAAGCCCACAAGGCTGTCCATGTCCCTGACGCAGCCCATTATGGCCGAAAGCGCGCTCATTTCGCAGCCCTCGCCCTCCTCGAGCACGTCGTATGTTCTCCTTAAGGCGCCCGAAATAGTTTCAGCGTTTATAAGTATGTCCCGCTCGCCCACGAGCTCTTCGAGTTCGCCTTCGCGCACGCCCGCTTCGCTGAGCTCCTGTATTTTGTATTCCAGCAGGTTTACGGCATCCTGCCGCGAAGCTTCGTCCCCACCGGTTTTTTCCATTTCCGCTTCAAGCGCGCGCAGCCCGCCGTATTGCCCGGCGATTCGCCCTTTAAGCGCCGCAATGCCTTCGCCGCCGTAGCCGTCTATGAGCTTTATGTGGTTGGCGGCAAGCAACAGGCTCTGGTGTTCGTGCTGCCCCACGAGGTCAACCACGTTGTCCATAAACCCTTTTAGCGTGGACAGGTTTACCATCGCGCCGTTCAGCCTGCATACGTTTTTCCCCGAGGCGGACAGCTCCCTGGAAATTATAAGCTCCTCTTCCGCCGCGAGGCCGTACTCCTCAAAAGCATGCCCCATGCTTTCAACATCCACATAGAGCACCGCCTCGACGCGGGCGCTTCCGGCCCCGGTTCTTATCATGTCCCGGTCGGCGCGTTCACCCAGTATAAGGTTCATAGAGTTGACGATAATGGACTTGCCAGCCCCCGTCTCGCCCGAAAGAACGTTCAGGCCCGGAGCGAATTCCACATCCAGCCTGTCTATGAGCGCTATGTTTTCCACTACGAGCCTGTGTATCATTTTACTTTCTCATTTTTCCAGCAGTTTTAAGAATTTGTCGCATATCTCGGCCGAGGCCTGCTCTGAAACCGTCGCCAAAAATATGGTGTTGTCCCCCGCTATGCTGCCCAGTATGCCGTCCTGGTTAAAACTGTCCACAACCTCGGCGGCGGCGTTCGCGCTGCCGGCAAGGGTTTTCACCACAACAAGGTTTAGCGCGTATTCCACCGAAACCACAGTGTCCTTGAAGATGCGCATGAGGATGTCTATATCCTTGACGTCCTGCTTTTTGTTGGCCGAATACTTATACATGCCTCCGGCCGACTGTATCTTCAACAGTTTCAGCTCCTTGATGTCCCTTGAAATCGTTGCCTGAGTGACGCGAAAGCCAATGTTCACGAGCGCCTCGACAAGCTCCTCCTGCGTCTCGATATCATTTTGCGAGATGATCTCGAGAATTTTGTTTTGCCTCTTGTTCTTCATACGCAACCCCCTTCTTTATTTCCAGGATCTTAAAACGCGTTCCATTGCGCAAGTTTTGAATTCAGCTGCGGGAAAAAAGTATCCTTCTCCAACCGTATGAACTTGACTTTCACATTCGATTCCTTGACGGCTATCTCGTCGTCCGCCTGGATATCGATTTCCACCTGTCCGTCCACAGACAGCACCATGCCATTCTTACTGGCCACGGGGACTATTTTTACCGTGTCCGTGTGCTTCGCCGCTATGCTGCGCGCGTGGAGCGAGTGCGGGCATATGGGCGTTATCAGTATGCAACTCACGCTGGGCGAAATTATCGGCCCTCCGGCCGATAGCGAGTACGCCGTGGAACCCGTGGGCGTCGCGAGTATAATGCCGTCTCCGTTGTACCCCTGTACAAACACATCGTTTATGTACAAGCGGAACTGCACCGGGTTTGAAACGCTTTTCCGGGCAATTATGAAATCATTCAGCACGTAGAGCGGCGTTCCGCAAGAGGGCAAACGGCCTTCCAACATCATCCGTTCGTCAATAATGTAATCCCCGTCTTTTATCCTTGCTATAAGGCAGTCCACCGAATCGGGGTCGGTCTCGCTCATGAACCCCAGGTTGCCGAAGTTTATCCCGGCGAGGAATATGCCGTACTTTACGTACTTGTTCGCCGCCCTTAATATAGTGCCGTCTCCGCCTACAATAAGGAGTACATCGCAATGCCTGGCGTCGCTGTATTCTTTTAGCCCCAACATTTTTGCCGTGTCGCTGTCGTAAAAGATCCCGCAGTCCGCGCGCGTAAGCGCGTCAATAACTTTCCGTGTGGCCGCGAGTCCGGTGTCTTTTACCGGGTTGGTGAAAATGCCGAATTTCAAGTATCCCCCTCCTAACAAAACGCCATCTTTCCCAGATTATACAATATTTTTATGTATATATTCAAGGTTATTCATACAAGTTTGGATAAGTTTCAGCCAAGCTCTTCGTGCGCCGCCAAAACCACCGCCTCAATAGCGCGCTTATCCACACACTCCGCGCAAGGCCCGCTTTTAAACCGCGCCAGGAACTCTATGTTGCCGTTAGGCCCCTTTACGGGCGAATACGACAGCCCCGCCGGCCAGAGCCCCTCCCGCTCCGCGTATAAAAATACGTTCCTGATCACTTCCTCGTGGGTTCCCGCGTCCTTTACCACGCCCTTTTTTCCAACCTGTCCTCTCCCCGCCTCAAACTGCGGCTTGATGAGCGCGGCTATGTCCGCCTCCGCCCCGCTTATCCTCACGGCGGCGGGCAGTATGAGCGAGAGCGATATGAACGATACGTCTATCGCCACAAAGCCGACGGGCGCGTCGAAAGGTTCCAGATAACGCGCGTTCGTCCTTTCAAACAAGTGCACGCGCGCATCGTTCCTAAGGCCGTAATCGAACTGGCCGTAGCCCACGTCCACGGCGTAGACGCAGGCCGCTCCTTTTTTGAGCATCACATCCGTGATCCCGCCCGTCGAAGCGCCGATATCCGCGCACACTTTGCCTGTTAAATCTATTTCAAATTCCTTGAGCGCGCGCTCAAGCTTGAGCCCTCCCCTGCTGACGTATGGGCAGGGGTCGCTCCTGACCTCTATGCGCGCGTCCTCGTTATATTTTTCCGAAGGCATAGCGGCT
>JAVBSU010000089.1:0-17295 GCA_031556555.1 Christensenellaceae bacterium | reverse complement strand
CCCGTGTTGTCGCTTTATACGGTTATTACCATGCTTTCCCTTCGTCAATCATCTGCTGCGCCACGTCCGGGCCGCAGGGATCGGTGGGATAGTAGTTTATATACTCTATCTCCTCGCCGTCCAGGTAGTCGCACAGCACTTCTATGCCCATCGTGACCATCTTGGGATACTGGATTACAGTACCCTGTATGCCGCCGTTGACTATTTCCTGAACAGTGGGCTTTTGCCCGTCTATGCCCGTTATGGCTACTTCGCCCACGCGGTTGGCGTTCACCAGCGCCTGCAGGCAGCCGTCCGCCATATTGTCGTTGTGGCAGATAAAGCCGTTGAGGTCGGGATTTGCGATAAGGCTGTCTTCCGCTATTGAAAGGGCGTTCGTAGTGGAAAAATCGCCGTCCAGCGAAGCCACCATGTTTATGCGCTCATCGTTTTCAAACACGCTGTTTATGCCCTCTTCACGCTTTAACGCGGCGGAAGAACCCTGCGTGCCTTCTATCTGGATAACATTCCACACTTCCTGGTCGGGGAACATCTTTTCCAGCGCTTCTATCATCAGTTCGGCTGCGGCCACGCCCATGGGCACGTGGTCCGATCCAACAAATCCCACAACTTCCACGCCCGTGTCGGGGGTTATTTCGCGGTCCACCGTTATAACGGGCACGCCCTTCTCATTGGCGTAGGCAATAGCCGGAACCGCGCCTTCAACCGTTATGGGTATGAGAACTATTCCGTCATAGCCCATGGTTATCATGTCCTCTATGTCTTTGTTCTGTTTTTCCTGGTTGTTTTCACCGTCATAGACGGTAACCTCAACCCTTTCGCTGGGATACGCTTCATCGATATCCGTCTGCATCTGCGCGAAGAAAGTATATTCGGCCGAGGGTATGCTGACTCCCACTTTATAAGGGCCGTCTTCGGCCGCCATCGCGGTTCCTGTGGGAACCATGAAAGCTATCAGGAGAGCCAAAACTAAAAAAATACTCCATTTCCTTTTCATTAACTTTTCCTCCATGATTATTAGATCAATTTTACGCGCCGCCCTGCGCACAAGCGCCGCGCAAACCTTAAAGACTATCAGTGAAGTAATATGGCTGAAAACCGTACAATACTTAAAGTTGGGAAAACCGGGAATCAAATCTGTCAGTTAAATGATATCCCATCCATTCCGTTAAAGTAAATATCAATATCTTTGTTTTGGTACAATATTTGGCTTGAAATCTCAGTACAGGGTGAATTTTCAATGTATTAATCGAATATATGCTTGTTCCGGTAACCGGCGGGCGTCAGGCCCTCTTTATCCTTGAACACCTTTATGAAGTACTTGGCGTTGCTGTAGCCCACTATCTCGGCCACTTCATATATTTTAAGGCGCTTGTGGGAGAGCAGGTCTTTCGCGTGGGCAAGCCGTATTTTTGTGACATATTCGGTAAAGACCATGCCCTCCGTCTCAGAAAAAATGTGCGACAGGTAGCTTGTGTTTACGAACAGCGCGCCCGCCACCTTATCGAGCGTCAACGGTTCCGCGTAATTATCCTCTATGTATTCTTTCGCTTTTTTGACGAGCGTTTCCCTGTAGCCCCGCGAATCCTTTTCCTCGCTCTTCATCTTTTCCAAAGCTTCTTTTGTTGCCTTCTGGTGCCCGGCGATGGTAATGAGCCGCCCGCCTTCCTTAAGCAGGCTGCTTTCGCAGGCTATGAGCGCCTCCTTGTAGGATACGTGCGCGTAGCGGCTTTCGCTGAACACCCTCCCCAGGCCGATCTTAACGCCTCTTCCCAACAAGCCGCGGCAAACGCGCAGCGCCTCATCTTCCGCATCCGTGTGTGATTCAAAGTAAAGCACAAAGCAAGCGGGATCGGCCGCAGTGAAAAAATATTTGAGCGAAGGCTCGCGCTCCACAGTGCGTTTTAGCTCGTCCCTGAACTCGCCGCCCGGATCTCCGGTATCGCACACTCCAACCTGAGCGTACGCGCCCTGTTCCATAAAACCGCCCTGCTCGTCTCCTGTGTACGCGAATATGGCTTCTTTCACCGCGCTACGGTGCAGCTTTTGCTGCGCTTCAAGGTAGCCACCGCGTATTATGGTGTTGTCCCTTTCCTTTTCTATATTGTCGATGCACTTAATGACCGCCTCTATAAGAATGTCCTCGCTTATCGGCTTTAGGAGGTAATCTACCACCTTGCCCACCGAAAGCATCTTGCGCGCGGCTTCAAAATCGCTGTAGCCGCTGGACACGATGACCTGAACGTCCGTTGCCATAGCTTTTATGCGGTCTAAAAGTTCAAGCCCACTCATGCCGGGCATGCGTATGTCCAATATTATTATGTCCGGCCCGTGCTCGCCGATCACGCGTTCCGCCTCGTAGCCGTTCTCCGCCTCGAACAGGCCGGAAATGCCCAGCTTTCCCCAGTCGAGCACGTTAAGTATGTGATACCTTGCGGCAGGCTCGTCGTCCACCACCAGCAATGAGTAAGCGCTATCCATTTTCCACATCCTCTTTTAACGGTATAGTAAAGTAAACCTTTGTCCCAACGTGCTCCTCGCTCTCTATTTTAACCCCATAACCGCCGCCGTAGGCTAAACGTATCTGCTCGTTTATGTTTTGCAGCGCGTATGCCTTTTTCTTTGCCTTGCCCGGTTCATTCATACTGAAATCCAGCTCTTCCAGCCGTTTTTTATCCATGCCCACGCCGTTGTCCGTCACGGTGAAGAGCAGCATATCCCCCTGCTTTTTAAAAAGTATTTCCACACGCCCTTCATCTATTTTGCTCTCCAGCCCGTGAATTATGGCGTTTTCCACTATGGGCTGGAAGAGGTATTTTATTACGTAGTATTCGTCCAGGCTTTCGTCCACTGTTACTTTGGTTCGCAGCCTGCCGCCATACCTCGCTTTTTGTATCCATAGGTAGCAGTTTATAAGCTCCACCACTTCTTTAACCTTTAAATAGTGCCTGCCCGCGGAAAGGTTCAGCCTGAAAAAGCGTGTCAGCATAAGCAGCATGTCCTTGGCCATCTCGACATCCCCGCGCTCTATAACGCAGAATACAGTGTTGAGCGTATTGTACAGGAAATGCTCGTCCATCTGGGACTGGAGCGACCTTAGCTGAGCCTCGCGCCTCAAAAGCTCCTGCACATAAACATTCTCTATGAGCGCCTCCAGCCGCTCCACCATGCTGTTGTACCCGTCTATCATGACGCCCATCTCGTTTTTCGGCACCTTGCCCTTTACGGGTGAAAAATTCCCTTTCTCAGTTTTTTTCATCGTATCCAGCATGCGGTTGGCCGGGCTCAGCACCAGCCGGGATATAACGTATGATCCGAAGAGCGCCACCACGATTACAATGAGCAGCAGCACGAACATATTCGCGCGCTGCGCGCTGGCCGTGCCCAGCACTGTGTCCAGTCCTACCGTCTCTATATACTTCCACATCGTGGACATGGACGAGTAGTATTCCACCAGCCGGTCACTGCCTCCCTCTTCAATTATATACGAGCCGCTCCGGTCCCGTGAGTCGAACACCTGCCGGTAGAGCCCGCTATTTGAAATGTTCGCCGCTTCAACATTTCCGGAGGCGAGCATTGTGTTTCCCATAAAATCGCATATCACTATGTCGCTGTTCTCAAAGGCGAGAGAACCTATCAGGCTGTCGAAGTACTGCATGTCGGCGTTGCATATTATTGAGCAGGCCGGCCTGCCGGGCGCCTCAAGGTTCACGGGCCGGTAATAAGACAGCGAATCCTCGCCGCTCCCCTGCTCTGTGTAGGAAGACGCCCACGTCATACGGTTTATATATTGGTTCGTGTAAGTGCCGTATATTTCCATGCCCAGCGCGCTGTCCGTAGGTATTTCCTTCCTGCCCGTCATTGTGCTTATCACAAGCCCCTCCCCCTCGATAACCACATACACCGAGCTTATTGAGGAGTTTTTGAGCAGGCGCTGGAACAGTATTATTGTGAGCTTGCTCCTGATTACGCTTTTCTCTTCTCCCGAAGCCGAAATAAAGTCCGTAATGAGCTGCCGGATTTCACTGTCGTTAGCCTGTTCGACAGCAAACTGTACCACTTCGTCGAGAAGGTAATCGATTGACAGGGCTTTATTGGAAAGGTCGCTCTGGATGGCCGTGTTGGCCTTTTCAAGGGTGATCTCGTTCATGGACGCGTAATTGCTCTGCCATAGGATTATGAGCGGCAGGATTATTGTTATGCAAAGTATAATGGGTATCTGGAATCTTATGCTCCGGTACCAGGCAAATTTTTTCATAGTTTTACCAACTTGCGAACGAATAAAATGGATTATGGCATAATTATATAGCTACCGCGCAAATTAATAAAGCCCGGTTCGAAAGAAGATGCTTCCTTCATTTAAATTTATATTGCCAATACATCCACATCATGTATAATATGCTATATACTGATTTAAATTTATATAATCCCATTTATCAAAATTTAACAGCATGAAAGCGAGAAAGGTTATGCTAATCAGGAGAAGACTAACAGCAGTGTTTTTGGCGGCCATATTGTTTGCGGCCCTACCCTCCGCCGCGTTTGCGGTTGAAGAGCCCTCAACCGGAGAGCCAAATGTTGAGCTTATGGAGATAGTTCCGGGCGAGATAGCAGTGGTTGAAGAGGTCGTCATAGCTGAGCAGGATGAAGCCGGGCAGGAAGCGCCACAAATCGAGGATCAGGAAGATGGCGCGCTTTTATTGAATGTTAACGGCGACTTGCAGGCCAAGACAGAGAGTGCTTTACGCGGCGCGCCTTACAACCAGACAGCCGGAAAGTATGACTATACCGTGATAAAATCTATCACGGTAACAGGAACGCCAACAGCCGGAGATATTGCGTTTATAGAAAAATCCCTGGCGCCGGGCCTTTTTGTGTTGGATATGAGCGGTATTACAAACTCGATCACTTTTCCGCATATGCAGCAGAATGAAAGCAAGCTTAAAACTGTGTCGCTGCCGCGTGTAGGCTACCGACTTCCCTACATGTGCTTTTATGGCTGCGCCAACCTTGAGGCAGTGGATAATCTCGACAAAATAACGGAAATCCCACAATCCGCATTCGAGAACTGCAAAAAACTCACATCCATAGCACTAAACCCAGTCGGTTGCACGGTCGGACAGAACGCGTTTCGTTACTGTTCCGGTTTGACGGCTGTTAACAACCTTGATAAAGTTACATCAATAGGCGCGCGGGGATTTTCAGGATGCACAGGTCTAAAATCTATCACCATTAATCCCGCCTGTGTATTAGGAAATGCAGCCTTCTCAAACTGCACATCATTAGCAACTATAGCCAATCTGGACCGTATAAATGTGTTTAACGGCGGTTCTGAGTTTGCTGGATGCACCAGCCTTAAAAGCGTCACGCTCAGTCCCGATATTGTATATATAGCCAACGGCACGTTCGCGGGTTGCTCGTCCCTTAAGGAAGTAAAAAACATGGACAAACTTCAGGCGGTACCCGCCAACGCGTTCGAAAGATGTGTAAGCCTCTCTTCCATCTCGCTGGCAAACTGTAAAGAGTTGGGGTTCTCCGCCTTTGCCGGTTGCGGCAGGCTTGAGGAGGCAGTCTGGCCCAAAGCCGCGCCCAATTACGGCGGTAGTGTTTTTTCACGCTGCGCTTTCGATTTTACTTCCGGTTATCCGGAAAACTCAGGGATCACCGCCGCAAATGTTGTTAGTGTTGCGCCCAACCAGACCCCGGTATTCTACTTTTCGCTCACCACGCCCAGCCAGACCATAAAGTCGGGCGAAGCGCTGAAACCCAATCCGCCGTATACATTTAAAACAAAGTACGGATACGATTATAAAAAGCTCATAAGCGAAAGCCCCCTATGGCTCAACAAGGATACGGGCTTTGGACTGCCCAAGGTTACAGTAAAGCCCACGCTTGACACCAAGACGCCGGGCACGAGGAACTATACATACTCCATACCTTCAAGTGTTTACGCAAACATGTACAGCCTTACCTTTAAGCTGACCGTACTTGGCAATATAAAAGTGAAGTCAATACAGCCGAATATCGCGGCCGCAACGTTAAATAAGTCCCGGACTGTAACGTTGACGGTGAAAGTATTGCCGTCAGATGCCGGCAACAAAGCTGTCTCATGGAAATCAAGCGACACGGCTGTGGCAACTGTGGACAGCAATGGCGTTGTCAAGGGCATAAAAGCCGGAAGCTCTTCTATAATAGCAACCGCAAAGGACGGGAGCGGAATAAAAGGGGTATGTAAAATAACTGTGAAGTAACACAGGTGGAAATGTTCTTTTGACTGCCATATGTTCTCATACTAAACACTGATTGAAATACGGCTAGATTTACGAGGATAGATCAAGTGGAAAGTCCGGCTATCGTGCAGCCTTTGAGTATCGCGTGCTCGACAGTCACAAGGTCCGCCTCGTAGCCGTGGGCCCCGGCGTACGCCTTGAGGCAGGATGTCAGTTCCTCTTTAAGGAAAGGCATTTTTTGGTATACCGAACCCTCGATGGACATGCAGATACGGTTGTTGGATTTATAGGATTTTTCTATCATCGCCGCCATTTGCAGCGCGGCGAAGCGCCCCGCCCTCAGGACAAGGTTTTTGAGTATGGCGCGGGCGTTTTCTTCGTCTTCTTCGTTTATCATGTATTCGGCCACTATCCCCGACCCATCGCTCAGGAATTCCGCCACATCCTCGGGTTTTAAATCTTCCGCCAGCTCTATCGCCTTTGTTTCAAACACGCCCTCTTCGGCCGCGGCGGACAAGGCATAGCCGCACAGCGCGCCGATGTACGCGCCGCTCGTCATTTTCTCGGCAATGCCCGACTCCGGGTAATCCGTTTCGGCCGCAAAAGCAATGTCGAGATCAGTGCGCGGTAGTTTGTTGTAACTGCCCGCCTCCGTATTTATCGCGGTAAGGCCGTCCGGCATACCCTTTAGTTTGCCTATTTTTGATATTTCCTCAATGTAGCAGCTATTCGAGCCCGTTCCCAAAACAGTGCCCGTGTACGCGCCGTAGCCGCTGTGTTCGGCTTTGCCGGACAGCGCCGACGCCACGGTGTCGTTAAGCACTATTATGTTTATGCCGGGCAGGCCCAGCGCGCTCAACGAAGCCTTTATCTCCTTGGCCAGGAATTTGCCCTCGGAGCCACGCACCTTGACTTCTTTTGTTATGTGTATTATTTCCGCGTCGATCTCTTCCGTTATCCGTATCTGGTAAGCGAAAGAGAGGGCGAAGTTTTGCGAATACTTGCAGAAAGGCGCTATGATCTGCGCCATTACGTCAAAAAATTCCTGGGCGGAAAGCTCCCTCCTCGCCCCCGGCATAGTGTCCCTCGTTATTTCGCTCATGGTGAAAGCGCCGCTATCGTCAAACCGCGCCACTGCTATACGAAGGTTGGTGCCGCCCGCGTCAATGCACACCACGGGCTCGTTCCTTCTGGGCGTGCCGCTCATGTTGATGTACGAAGGCAGCATTAAAAGCGAGCTCGGCTCGCCGTCCAGGCCCCTTTGCATCTCTTCAAGGTACTCGCCCATCAAATCTTCCAGTACTATGTTACGGTAATCAAGCCCGTGTTTTTTAATAAAATCTTCCGCTTTGCTCATATTCTTTACCTCCGGTGGCTCAGGGCTCCGCCCTAAGAACCCGCTGGGGATGGTCATCCCCAGACCCCACGAAAAAGCCTCACCAGGCTTTTTCGTTAAAAAGGTTTTTTGAAGTTTTTAGAAACTTTTTTGTAAAAAAGTTTCTAAACCGTCGGAGACGGCCTTAAATATCGCTGATCAATAAACTCCCGCGATGACGGCGGAACGGCCGCTGGGGCAGGTTTTTTTGCACGCGCCGCAGTTTGTGCACTTGTGCTCTTGCCCGCCGCCCGAAACGATGGCGACGCCGGAACTTGTGCCCAGCCTGTTCGCGCCCGCTTTTATCATATTCACCGCGTCTTCGTATGTCTTAACGCCGCCCGATGCTTTTACGCCTAACTCCGGGCCGACTGTCTGGCGCATGAGCCGTACGTCTTCCACTGTCGCTCCGCCAGTTGAGAAGCCTGTGGACGTCTTTACGAAATGCGCTCCGGCCAGCTTGCTTATGGCGCAGGCTTTTACTTTTTCTTCATCCGTCAGTAGGCAGGTCTCGATTATGACCTTAACTATGGCGCGGCCCTTTACGGCGTTAACAACGGCTTCGATATCCCTTGCCACAAGCTTGAAGTCACCCGACTTTATAGCGCCGATGTTGATGACCATATCTACCTCTTTAGCGCCGTCGTTGGCGGCGTTCAGCGCCTCGTTGGACTTTGACTCGGGCGTTGTGGCTCCCAGAGGGAAGCCGACGACGCAGCAGGGCGCTACGCCGCTGCCCTCAAGGCTCTGCGCAACGTATTTTATGTAAGACGGGTTCACGCACACGCTTGCAAAGTGGTACTTCTTGGCTTCGTCGCAGACTTTTGCGACGTCGTTCAAAGAAGCCTCCGGCTTTAAAATGGTGTGGTCTATGTACTTTGCCATGGATGCCGGGCTGTATTCATCGCCCGTCGCGGCCGATATTCCGGCGCCGCCCAGCTTGGCGCAGATTTCTTCAGTTACCTGCCTTATGATCTCGTTGATATCCATTTTAATCCTCCATATCTATTTACCAATAAACTCAGACCGCAAAGATAAATGCCCTGATGGCACAATTGTGCTTTCTCCGCCGTCCGGGCCTACTGGCGTTTCTTGTATATGCCCTTTAAGATTTTTATGACTTCCTGCGCTGTGAGCTCGTCCGTGTAAAGCCTGTTTATTATGCCGCCCCGGAGAGCGCCTAAAATGGCTTTGGCTTTACGCTCGCCCACCGCGATGCCTATCCTCGTTTTTTTGGACCGTATCTCTTCGAGAGTCGGGCCCATCAGGCGTTCCTCTATTTCGCTGTTGACGCTGTTGCCGTCGATGTTGTAACACCGCCCCGCAATATCGCCAACCGCCCCGTCGGCGATGACCCTGTCGAACTCCTCCACGGAGTACGCGCCGCGCTTCCTTAATACGGACTGCGGCGAGAGCGCTCCCATGCTTATCACTGCCAGCTGGGATTCCCTTACGTAGTCCATGACGTACTTTACGTGCGAATCGCTCTTTATGACGTCGGCCGTCTCCTTGCAATCCACAAGGAGCGGCACGGGAAGGAGGTAGCCTTCCGCCGAGAAGAACACCGAGAGCTGCTCCACTATACGGCTGGAGCGTACGGAACTTATATCGCCCGCCGTGGAGCCGTCCATGAGCACCACCTTTGCGCACTTCCTGGATGTGTTCGTCTCCAGGGAGATGACGTTCGCGAGCATTTCAAGGGTGTTGCCCCAGGCGACGCAGAGTATGTCGTCCGGCTGGACGATCTTGCATAAGTCGCCCACCACGGACTTGCAGGTATCTTTAAGCCTTATCTCAAGGTCGTCCGCGTACGTTGACGTAATAAAGACTTTATCAAGGTCGAAGTAACTGTGGAGTTGGTTTTCCAGCGCCTGCACAGATTCCATGGGATAGTTGATCTGGAAGCGCACGTAACCGTTGTTGACCGCTTTCTTTATAAGCCTGCACACGGAGGACTTCGATATGAACTCCTCCTTGGCTATCTGCTCCTGGTTCATGCCCAGCTCATAGTATTTTTTTATGACGCTCAGCATCAGGTTGAGCTCGTTTCCCTCAATATCCCTCGCCATAAGAACTATTTCGCGCCTTCCGCTTCTTTCGCAACTGCGATAGCCGCGGTCAGGCCGATCCGGTCTGCGCCCGCGCCTATAAGCTCCATTGCTTTACCAAGCGTCTTCACGCCCCCGTCTATCTTGATTTTAACGTTGCCGCCAACGGCGTCCCTCACGTATTTGAGGTCCGCCACGCCGGCGCCCTTGCCCGAAAGCACATTCTGTATCTTTATGTACTCCGCGCCGAGGGATTTGACCATGTTGAGGACATCCTTCTTTTCGCGGCCGTTGTAAAGGCAGTGCTCAAACACGGCTTTAATAGCTGTTTTGCCCCGGGCCATCATGGCGATCTGCTCGAAATCCGCCCGCGCTTCCGCAAGCTCGCCCGATTTTACCGCCGAGATGTTAACCGCCACGTCAAGCTCGTCCGCGCCGTTTTTGATGCACTCGCGGGCGTCGGCCAGTTTCGCCATGGGCGACATCATGCCGTAGGGAAAACCTATTGCCGCGCACACCATGACGCCGCTGCCCCTGAGCGCGCCGGCCGCGGCCGAAACGAACCATGGGGCCACGCAAACCGCGCCGATGCAATACCGCCTGGCGAGCGCGCACTCGGCCAGCACTTTCCCGTGAGTCATATCCGCCGCCAAGAGCGAGTGCTCCAGCGCCTTCGCCACGTCAAAAGGGCGCACGTTATAAGCGGCGGCGCTGTTCGTCCCGTAAGAAGACAAGCCGCCCATCACTTCGTCTGTAACTTCGCTGATGATTTTGCCGATGTCCATATTCACCCTAATGAACCTGAGTGTTCTTCCCGCCGTAAGAAAAGCTGTCGATAACGCCACAGATGGTCAGGTCGGCTATTATGTCCTTGTCAAGGAACATGTTAGCCGCGCCGCCGTCCACATTTAAAAGCACGATATCGCCGATGCCCGCGTCCGCCGCGTCAAAAGCGATGACGCGCGCGCCCTCAGGTTTTAGCTCTTCGTTAAGGTATTCCACTATCATAAGCTTGTAGCCGTAGTAGCCCACGTCTTTTATGGTGGAAACCACATTCCCGACAACCCTGGCAAGTCTCATATATGCCTTACTTGGGGAGTATGCCTTCGACGTCGTTGTGCGGGGAAGGTATCACATGCACGCCGTAAAGGTCGCCGACCCTCTTGGCAGCCGCAGCGCCCGCGTCCACCGCCGCCTTGACAGCGCCGACATCGCCGCGGACCATAACCGTGACCAGTCCCGATCCTATCTGTTCTTTGCCGATAAGCCTTACGTCAGCCGCCTTAACCATGGCGTCCGCCGCTTCGATCGCGCCTATAAGCCCTCTGGTTTCAACCATTCCCAATGCCTGTTTATCCATTTTCTTCTCCTTTTAAATTAAATAAAATAATAAGTCAAGATGCTTATCTGTTACCTATTAACTGATCAAAGTTCTTCCCTGTACGAATCTATAAATCCGACTATAGCGGCGTCTACCGGCGGCCCAAAGGGCTTTCTGAACATGCGCGCGCCTTCCTTGGAGCCTATGAGGTATACGAAATCGCCCCTGCCGGCCTGGCGGGTCGAATCCGCCGCGACTATGAGGTTCTTTTCCACGCCATTCTCTATCAGCCGGACTATGAGCAGCGGTATGCCTTCCAAAAATTCGTCTTTTATGGTGGCTACCACGCTGCCCATGACTTTGCCTGTGTACATGTATGTATTACTTTTTAGCCGCTGCCGCAGGGGCGGGTTTCGCTATTTTGGGCAGTATGCCTTCAACGTCGTCGTGCGGGGAAGGGATAACGTGCACGCCGTAAAGGTCGCCGACCCTCTTGGCAGCCGCAGCGCCCGCGTCAACCGATGCTTTGACAGCGCCGACATCGCCGCGCACCATTACGGTTACAAGGCCAGAGCCTATCTGCTGCTTTCCGATAAGGGAGACGTTAGCCGCCTTTACCATGGCGTCCGCCGCTTCGATCGCGCCGATGAGGCCTTTAGTTTCAACCATTCCCAATGCTTCTTTAGACATGTGTATGCGTCCTCCAATTTTAAATTAATGCTTTTACTATATCAGGATGGGGAGAGGGTATAACAACGCTCTCCGACATCAAACCCTGCACTTCCTTAAGGCCTTCCGCCGCCTTTGCCGCAGCCTCCACCGCCGCCACATCCCCCGTCAGGGTGATGAACGACTTGCCTCCCAGACCGCGCCCCAGGCGCACTTCAATGAGCCGCACTTCCGCTGCTTTTACGGCAGTGTCCGCTATGAGCACCGCCGAGCACAGCGAGAAAGTTTCGATAATCCCGGCCGCTTCCACGCGCCCGATCTCGCTGCACATGTTTATGGCGGCGGGCACCTGCCCGTTTATGTTGGGGATTATTATGCTGTCTATGAGCTTCATGCCCGCGGCAGCCTTGCCCGCCTTGACGGCGGATTCTATGGCGGCCACTTCGCCCGTAACTATAACAATGTATTTGCCCGCGCATACCGCCTGCGCCGTAACAAGCTCGACAGCCGCAGCCTTCATCATGGCGTCGCCCGCGTTTATGCCGGACGGTATGCTGATCGTTTCTATCATTCCAAGCGCGTTTCTCATGGTTAATTCCTTATTGGTTTACCTCCGGCGGCTCAAGGCTCCGCCTTAAGAATCCGCTGGGGAACAACGACCCGCTTCGCTATGGGTTCGCTACGCGCCTACGCGCTTGCTTATCTCATGCTCAGCGAACGCTGCACTCGCTGCATCCCGCACTGCGGGCGCTCGTTCCGCGTTCCCCAGACCCCACGGCAAGCTACCGCTTGCCTTTTCTTACTTAATTACTTATTTCGATGTACTTATCGTTAACCGCCGTAACCTTGCCGCCGATGCTGGCGTGTATCTTCGCGCCCAGCGCCTTCTCCGGTATATCGGCAATGAGCTCGCCTTTTTTGACGGGCTGCCCAACCTTTACAACAGGCACGGACGGCGCGCCCACGTGCATCTTGAGCGGTATCTTCACACTGTTTGTTTTAAGCGGTTCCATGACCAGCGGAGCGGGTACGTCGTACTCCGTAAGCCCCAGCCTGGCTATAAGCCTTGACGTGGGAAGGCGTTTGCTGCCTATGCCGCTGTCCACGTCCGCGAACACTTCTTTCCGCGCCTTGCAGCCCGCCCGCGTAAGGCCAGCTTTGAGCTGCTTCATTACCTCCGCCGGTTTCAGGCCAAAGTTGCAGGCATAGTAAGTGCACAACCCGCAGTCGCAGCAACTGAAATCGCCGTTGACGTTTTCTATTAAGTCCGTTCCCTGCGCTATGCTGCGCATGGCTTTGTGCGGCTCAACGTTCAGGCCGAGCGCGTTCCTCGGGCACATTTGCGTGCACATGGAGCACTGGCAGCACACGGCCTGTATGACCTGCCTGCTCATGTGCGGGCTTTTTGTGGCGAGGAAGGGATGGCCCTTCGGTATGGCGAGCACGCCGCCCGTGGTCTTCTCGACCGGAATATCTATGTTTTCCACCAGCTGGCCCATGCACGGCCCGCCTATGATGTACATGCTGTCTTCCGTAGTACCGCCCGCCTCGGCAATGAGTTCGCTCATGGATACTCCCACGGGGACTTTGACCGTAAGGGGATTTTTAACAGCGCCGCCCACGGTCACGTACTTATCGGTTACGGGGATATCGTTCATCGCCTCCACGATATTGACCAAAGTGCTGACGTTGTTTACGACCGCGCCTACGTCAAGCGGTATGCCGCCCGTGGGCACGACTTTGCCCGTGACTTCGTAAACGATCTGCTGCTCGTCGCCCGCGGGGTAGTAGCTCTTCATTATGTGCAGGCTGAGCCGCGCGTCGCCCTCGATCTCCTTTTGGAGCGTGGCAATGGCGTCGTGGTAATGGTCTTTTAGGGCTATAACGCCACGGCTTGCGCCCACGGCGTCCATGACCAGCACAAGCCCGGCCACGACTCCGGCCGCGTGAAAAACCATGACCTGCTGATCCACCCGCAGCATGGGTTCGCACTCCGCGCCGTTGGCTATTACAACTTCCGCCTTCGCGTTAACTTTTATCTGTGTTGGAAAGCCCGCACCGCCAGCGCCTACAACGCCCGCGTCGCGGATTTTTTCCGCTATGTTCATAGTTTGTTACCTATATTATCCTGAAATCACCCTTAAGCACGCACCTTCTCGACCGCGTGAACGACTTGGCGCTCGTAAGGCCCTCGCCGGTGGGCGTGGCGATCGTAAGCGTGGTGTAACCCTCGCCGCCGAATCCGAGGCCGCTGTAGCTGGGGCAGTTCTTGCCGAATATCGTGGTGTTGAGAGCGCTCGCGGCTTTGGACATGTTCTTTATGTTTGTAGAGTGTATGTACGCCGAGTGCTGGCAGCCCTGCTCGGCGCGGATGGACTCGGCCACGGCTTCGTCTATGTTCCTTACGCGCACTATCGGCAGCACGGGCATGAGCATCTCAACCATAACGAAAGGATGCATGGGCCCAACCTCGGCGATGACCAATCTGGGGTTTCCCGTGTAGTGCACACCGCTCTGGCTTAATATGTGCGTGGCGTCCCGGCCCACAAAGTTCTTGTTGGCGAAGTACTTGCCGTCGCGGTTGTCTAAAACCGTGCGCACTATTTTGTCTATGTCCTCACCGCCGGCCTTGAAAGCGCCGTTAAGCTGCATTTCGGCCATGAGCTGGTCCGCGATGTTCTCGAAAGCGAAGACTTCCTTTTCCGCTATGCACAGCACGTTGTTGTCAAAGCTCGCGCCGTCTACTATGTCTTTGGCGGCCTGCTTTACAAGGGCCGTGTCGTCAACTATGGCGGGCGGGTTGCCCGGGCCTGCGGCGATAACTTTCTTCCCGACCTTCATCGCGACGTGGACGACGGCCTCGCCTCCGGTTATGGAAAGGATCTTAACGTCCTTGTGTTCCATGATTATCTTGCCCGACTCGAGCGTGGGTTCCTTAACGGTGGCGATGAGCGCCGGAGGGCCGCCCGCGGCCACTATGGCTTCGTTGAGTATGCGCATCGTCTCCGTTGAAGCGTTTTTAGCGCCCGGGTGCGGGTTGTACACCACCGCGTTGCCTGCGGCTATCATGCTTATTGAATTGTTTATGACTGTAGAAGTCGGGTTCGTTGAGGGCGTTATGGAGCCGATCACGCCGTAGGGCGCGCCTTCCACCAGCGTAAGCCCGTCGTCCCCGCTGTACGCGACAGGATGAAGGTCTTCTATGCCCGGCGTTTTGTTGGCGGCCAGCTCGTTTTTGAGCGTCTTGTGCGCAACGCTGCCGTAACCCGTTTCGTTGTGCGCCAGCTCGGCGAGGTGCACGGCATTCTTTAGCGACGCCTCGCGCATGGCGGCGATTATCCTGCCCCTGTGCTCCAGCGTAAGGTTCATTAGCTGCTGCTGCGACTGCTTGGCGTTTTCAATGGCTTCTTCCGCCGTGCCGCACAGCCACCGTCCCGAAGCGAAAGAGCCGCCTCCCATCGATACGATGTTTCCCACGGTCTGCTCCACGATTTTTCTTATCTCTGTTTCACTGAGTGACATAACTGTTCCCCTCGTTAAGATATTATTTGCCTCCGGCGGCCAAAGGCGCTGCCTTTGGAAACCGCAAGGGCTGGTCAGCCCTTGACCCGCGGCAAGCTGCCGCTTGCCTTGCTTATAAAACTATCAGTCAGGCCCGCGCAGTGGGCCGGGGTCTGGGGAGCTTGTTCCCCAGCGGGTTTAGGGCGGGGCCCTAAGGTCTTCTCACTTAAACTTCTCGAACACGCGCTTCCCGTCAAAGTCGACAGAATCGATTATCGCTATTATGGAGAGGTCAACGGGCTTGCCGTCTGTTATGACGGTTTGCCTGGAGCTGCTGCCGCCCACTATCATGACGACTTCGCCCTCGCCCGCGCCGATCGCGTCGATGGCTATAAGCACGCTTCCCTTCTCCTCGAAAGTTTCTATATCTATGGGCTTTATCAAAAGCAGTTTTAACCCTCCAAGCTTTTCGGCTTTGGTTGTGCTTACGACATTGCCCTTCACCCTTGCTAACTGCATATCATACTCCTGCTACTATATCTGGATTTTTATATTCGCTTCCCGCGCCGCGTCCTTGGCGGCGGGAGTCACTATCGCGCCGGTGGCGCAGCGTATCTCTGTTTTCCCGCTCCGCACGGCCGCCGTGACGTCGCCTTCCGTAACGAGCGAAAGGCCTTCCGCGCCTTCCTTGGAAGCGCATTTGTAGGTAAGAATCACCGCGCCCATGTCTTCAAGCGTCTGCGCGGTAGTGGCGACCTTCTCGAAAAAGGTGTTCCTCTTGAAGCGCGGCGGGGCGAAGTCCAAAAGCACCGCCACCCGCCTTCCCCAGAGGAGGGAGCGGATAACGACCTGCTCGACAAAGCCGCTGTCGTCGCCCATCGCGATGCGCTCCATAAGGCCCAGCTTGGGGGCCAGTAGCACTATGCACTCGGACGACGCCGCCATGTCCATCACAGCGTCCTCGCCGGTATCGTCCGCGTCTACGACCGTTTCAACCACCGAATCAAAGCCCGCGCCGCCGAAGCGCACGTAGCTTATATCGGTAAAGTGCCGCTTTATTTCGTCTATGGCGCTCCGCTTGGAGGGAACGTGCGTGGTCACGAGAACGGTTGTCCCGCTCACGAACTCGTCCTTGGGTTCGGCCATATCGACGCGGTAGAGGACTTCCTGTACTATTCTATTTATCAGAGCCCTGGTCTGCTCGCCGTTCATAGTATGATTTCCAAAATATCGCCGTTCTTAATCAGGGCCGCGTTGGCCTCGTCGGTATCTATGTGGGCTTCCATGTCGAAAGCGTCGCTGGTTCTCACTACAACGTTATTAAAAACCACTCCGCGCGCGCCGGAAGCTTTCAGCGACACTTGCTGCTTATCCGCGAGCCCGAATGCGTTGGCCTGCTCCGTGGAAAGGTGTATGTGCCGCGCCGCTATCATAACGCCGCAGCCTAATTCCACCCGGCCCGTCTTTGTCTCTATAACCGCGCCGGGGCAGCCCGTAACTTCGCCCGACATCCTGACGGCCGGCTTTATGCCCAGCTTGAACGAATCGGTCACCGAAATTTCCGCCTGCGTGTCCGGCCGTGCGGGTCCCAGCACCCTTATGCCGTCTATGCGCCCCTTGGGGCCCACCAGCGACACCGTTTCCTTTGAAGCGTACTGTCCTGGCTGGGACAGGGGCTTTAAAGGGATGAGCTCGTAGCCCGCGCCAAAGAGTGCGTCTATGTGCGCTCTGGAAAGATGGATATGCCTGCCCGAGACGGCGGCGGGAACATAACGCGCGCCCGTCTGTTTGTACACCGCGATGAGCGCCGCTTCCCTGATTTTTACTTTCAATTCCGCGTCAATAGCATAGGTATCCATGTATAGATATATTAGAGGTTTTAGGGGGATATGTCAATGAGATGCGTATAAAATTCAAAATATGAATTAAATTTCGCACGGGCATTGGCACCGGGAAAACTGAGCTCCGATTAATTTGAATATTTTTAAAACTAACCCTTCCATACTTTGACTTGCCTTACCGAAAAGTCTATACTCCTACATAACAGTAAAGTATGTGGCAACAAATTATTTTTATAAAGGAGTGAATTGCTTATGAAAAAAAGATTTGTAGCGATTAGCGTGGTTGCGCTCATGTTCGCGGGAGTTTTTT
>JAVBSU010000165.1:0-8197 GCA_031556555.1 Christensenellaceae bacterium | reverse complement strand
CAGTCTGACGCCATGGTGGGCGCGGCGAACAACCCGAACGCCGGGCCGGTGATGGCCTTCGCGGGAATGAACATGGCGCAGAACGCTGGCGGCATGAACGCGCAGAACCTCTACGCCATGGGCCAGCAGCAACAGCAAAACGCCCAGCAGCAAGCGCCCGCCCAGGACGGTTGGGCCTGCGGATGCGGGGCGGGCGGTAACAAGGGGAACTTCTGCGAGCAGTGCGGCAAGCCAAAGCCCGCGGCCGGCGGCTGGACGTGCGAATGTGGCGCTGTTAACAAAGGCAAGTTCTGCGCGGAGTGCGGAAAACCCAAGCCGGCCGGCGCGCCTGTCTATAAATGCGACAAGTGCGGCTGGGAGCCCGAGCCGGGCGTTCCCGCTCCCAAGTTTTGCCCGGAGTGCGGCGACGTTTTTGACGATAACGACGTGAAGTAAGGGGCCTTACTTTGTTCGAAAGGTTTTATAACAATCTAATCTAAAGTCTATATGGGGGTTTTAGGATGAACGGACAAGATAATAATTTTAATGGCGGAGCAGCGCAGCAACCGCCCCAGGACAATGCGCAGCCCCAGGAAAACAGGCCGCCCGGAAACATAAGGCCGGAGCCCGGATACGAAGGCGCCGAGAAAAAGTGCCCGCAGTGCGGCGGAACCATGGCTTACGACCCCAAGGAAGGCACGCTGTATTGCCCGTATTGCCAGTACAGGGAGGCGATACCCCAAAAGGGCGGCGAAGACGGCGGCAGCGCGGCGGAACTGAATTTTGACGCCGCGGAGGATGACGCCAACTGCGATTGGGGCGTCGACAGCGTTTCGGTTATATGCAAGTCGTGCGGCGCGGAATCGGTTTACGACGCGAGGCAGCTTTCAAACGTATGCCCTTACTGCGGCTCAAACCAGTTGGTGGAGAGCGGCAAGAAGACCATGGCTCCCGGGGGAGTCATACCGTTCAACATTACCAACGACGACGCGCGCGCAAGGTACGCAAAGTGGTTGAAAGGCCGCTTTTTCGCGCCCCGCGCGGCCAAGAACTCCAAGGCGGAGAAGTTCAGCGGCGTTTACATACCTTACTGGACTTTCGACACGCAAACGCATTCCCAGTATAAGGCGCGCTATGGTAAAGACCGTACCAGCACGGACAAGGACGGCCACACCCATACGACAACCGACTGGTACAACACCAGCGGGGCATACGACGAGTTCATAGATGACGAGCAGGTGATTGGCACCGAACGTCACGATCACGATGTAATAGGCAAAATACAGCCTTATAACTGCAAGGAGAATAAAATTTACGATTCGAAATACCTTGCGGGCTACGCTTCCGAACGCTACACTGTGAGCGTTAAAAGAGCGTGGGAGAAGGCCAAGGAGTTCATAAGGCGGCGGCTTACGAGGAACATTGAAGACATGGTGCGCCGCCAGCACAGCGCCGACCACTCGGACGTTACTTCGCTGGACACATGGTACTCGAACGTGACTTACAAGTACCTTTTGGCGCCGATATGGATATCGTCGTTCACCTTTAAAAATAAAGTGTACAACTTCATGGTTAACGGCCAGACCGGAAAGGTCGGCGGGAAATCGCCCGTGTCCGGCCTGAAGGTGGCGCTCTTAATCGCCGCAATTGCCGCCGCCGTGGGCCTTATTGTGTGGTTGTATTATAATTATTGAGCGACAGGCTGCGGAGCTCAGGCACGCTACGGCGTGACGAAGTTAGGCGGTTGGGGTTCGGGGCGGAGCCCCGGCGGGTTTCCAAAGGGCGGAGGGTTCGGTGTGGTGGCCGTCGGAGACATCTAATCATCGCGAAGCGATACAATGACCCAAAAGGAATACAGGAGCAAGCACACTTTCTTTTTTTCTTCGAAAAGAAAGTGCCAAAGAAAAAAAGCTAGGGGGAACCAGTTCCCCCAACCCCCTTCTAAACTAGCGCCCGCAGCTGCGGACGCCCCTATGTATTTGGCTGGATATGGCGTTCGAGACAGATGGTAATTGTTTTGTCAGTGAACATGGCGATGCAATGTGTTCTACACGTTAAATTATATCGCATTTACAAGTTGCGAAGCTCCACACCCGTGACGGCGAGCTTTGCGCCGCCGTTTGTGTACAACCGGAATTCGAGTTTTTGCGTGTTTTCAGGTACTGTGAACGGAAGTGAAAGCGTGGCTTTCCCATGTTCGAAAAGTTCGGCGCTTATCGGCATTGAGGCGAGCACGCCTGATTCGCAGAACACGTCCATGTTTCCTATCGGGCCGGTGGCGCTGCCGGTTAGCGTGGTGCCGGCGCTGAGTTCGTAATTGCCGGGAGGGAGGCTTATGTACGGTCCGTAGAGCAAATAGCCCGCCTGCCCATTGGACAGTATGGACCCATCCGCCTGTATACTGCCGTTCTGTGTGAAGAACAGGCTTACCGGCACAACTATGCCGTCTTCACTTTGCTTATTATGGTTGACGCTCCACACGGAAAAGCGGGAGGAGCTTTCCAAAAGATCGGCATTCCGGCTCAACGCAGGGTCGAATAGGCCGCTTGCGGTGCCCGCAACCAGCGCGCCGTCCGGAAGGGCGAGAAGCCCGGCCCCGCCATCTACCGCTGAGAACGAATGTTCGGGCAGCGCGTATTGCAGGAACGAGAACTGCCACGCGTCCTCGCCGTCCCCGTAAAAGTTCACCTGCCCGGACGCGGGGATTTTTTGTTCTATCAGCGCGGCGGGAGCCTCAACGGCCGCCAGGTTAGAGGACTGGCCGGGAAGCAGCGTATGCGTCACAGGATAGCGGCCGCACAGCACGAACGTGACGCCCAGCAGCACGCACGTTATTATCTCAAACACTCCGCGCTTCGTCCTTATTGAAGCCAGAACCACAAGCCCCGCGAAAATTACGATGGGCAGCGCTATGACAAGGCCCCAGCCGTTGGCGAAGTAGGGCTCCAGCCACGCCATTCCCGGGGAGGATATGCTGGCGAACGCCCCCAAACCAACTACGCTCTTGCCGGTTACGAAGCCCAGCACGGCGTACACGCCAGCGCACGCGAGAGCGCCCGCTATGGGCGGTTTTTCCCGTTCGAAAAGGCGGTGCAGCGCGAAAAGTATGACCGGCCCGGCAAGGACTTCGTTGTACCTGCCGTAAATAATGTGATCCAGCCGCACAGTGCGTATGAGGAACAGCGCGCTCAAAAGTGCGGTGAGCACGGCGGCTGCCGCTATGAAAAGCAGTGCGTAGGCGTTTTGGGGCGATCCCGGCAAAGATGTTTTTTTTGTGAAGACTTCACGGCGGAGCGTGCACGCGGCGTTTTTGAATATGCCGCCCGCGCCCATATAATATAAAAGGAAGGAAGCCGCGCCCAAATAGAATACCTGGCCCGCGAGGGTCTTCATAAAACTCATAAAGCCCGCGCCGGTAAAGAGGTCGCCAAGCTTGCCGGAAGCGTTTTCGAAATCGTTGTTGCCCGAACTTTGCGAGTTTAGCCAGATGTGGCCTTTTACGTAGTCTTTTAGAATAGTATGAATGACCAGCATGAGCGCGGTCACGGCCGCGAAGATTATTAAATGCTTAAGACTAATGCGTTTCTTTATAAACATGATTAGGATGACGGCCCAGCCCGCTATGAGCACGCCCAGCATGCGCTGGTGCACCATGTACGAATAGAAAAGCAGCGCCGCCAGCAGCGCGGGAACATAGGCTTTTGCCCCCCCGCCCGATTTCAAAAACAGCAGAATGATGAGCCACACGAGCAAAAAGAGAAGGCTCTCGTTGCGCGCCATGTAAACCTGTAATATATACGCCGAGTACAGCGACACGGCGAAGCAGGCGCAGAGCGCCCTGATCTCGCAGAGGTTTGGAAAAAGCCGCCTCGACACTGAAAAGGACACAGGTATGACGGCGGCGGCCATGACCCCGTTAATGATTATCGCAAGCTTGTATATCAGCGCGGTATCCGAAGTTATTGCGAAGAGCGGGGAGAGGAGGAGCGGGTAGCCGTAAGAGTAGTAGCCGAGGTTGGAGAGAACCGGGCTCCAGTCCCTGCCCGCGAAGAAAGCCGCCGAACCCAAATAGCCCATCTCGTCCGACGAGACGTAGATGGTTGAGAAATCCCCGGCGTTCCAGATATAAATGACGAATGCGGCGGCGCACATGATGAGCATGAGCGCGCGCGTGCCCACGCCTGTTTTGCGCGGCGCGGCCCTGTCCATCACACCTTGCCCACGCAGTGGTATTTAAAGCCAATTGCCTCGAAGGGTTCTTTGGAAAACATGTTGCGAAGGTCGAAAAAGTGCTCGCCCGCCATGCCCGCTTTGAGCTTAGCCATATCGGTTCTGGAAAACTCCGGCCAGTGCGTGAGGAGAACAGCCGCGTCGGCGCCGCTCGCGGCTTCGTACTCGTCGCCGCAGACG
This sequence comes from Christensenellaceae bacterium, assembly GCA_031556555.1. GTDB lineage: Bacteria > Bacillota > Clostridia > Christensenellales > Christensenellaceae > UBA5399. The sequence continues at coordinate 3,808 of JAVBSU010000165.1, read as the reverse complement.
CAAACGCCCCCGCCCCCGAAGTATTCGCAGAATTCCGCTTTGCACTGGGGGTCGTAAATCCGCACGTGAGCGCCTTTTTTCGCCAGTTCGCTTATTATCACGAGTGAAGGCGCGTCGCGCGTATCGTCCGTGCCCGGCTTGAAAGTCACGCCCAGCACGCAGACGGTCTTCCCGCTTACGCCGCCCATCGCATTTGTTATTTTTTCCACCATGTGCAGCTTTTGCCGGTCGTTCGCGCGGATGGCGGCTTCTATTATCTCAAGGTTTATGCCTTCCTCCACAGCCGTATTGCAGATAGCCTTTGTATCCTTGGGGAAGCAGCTTCCGCCATAGCCCGGGCCGGCCTGGAAAAAGTGCGGCGATATGCGCGCGTCCAGCCCCATGCTGTGCGCCACTTCGTCTATGTCCGCGCCCACCTTCTCGCACAGGCGCGAAAGCTCGTTTATGTAGGATATCTTTACCGCCAGAAAGGCGTTCGAAGCGTACTTTATCATTTCGGCTGTTTCCGGAAGCACCTTTCTTATGGGCGGATCATAGCCGATCAACTTGCGGTATATGCTTTCCATGGCTGAAAAAGCTTCGTCCGTGCGGCAGCCTATTACCACCCTGTCCGGCGTCCTGAAGTCGGCGACGCTCGTGCCTTCGCGCAGGAACTCGGGATTTGACACGACTTCGAAACCGATGGTTTCGCCGCGCGCGCTCAGCTCACCGCTTATTATTTTGGCGACTGCCTTTGCCGTACCCACGGGAACGGTGGACTTATCCACCACTATTTTTGGGGCGTTCATGTGTTTGCCTATGGTGTGGGCGACGTCGTGCACGAACGAGAGGTCGGCGTGGCCGTCCTCCCGGGGAGGAGTGCCCACGGCTATGAATATCACGTCCGATTCCCTTATCGCGAAAGGAATGTCCGACGTGAAGCGCAGGGCGCCGGCGGCCAGGTTCTTCGCTATGAGGGGCTCCAGCCCTTCCTCGTAAATAGTGGACACGCCGCTGTTAAGGATATCTATTTTATTATCGTCTATGTCGCAGCAGATGACATCGTGCCCGCAGTCGGAGAACATCGTTCCCGCGACCAATCCCACGTAGCCTGTGCCAACGACAGCTATTTTCGACATTGCATTACCCCCGTCTGGTTAATAACTACGATATTATAATATATCGGCGAAAAAAACACAAGGCCTGCTCCGCTTTACTTGCCGCCGGATAGAAGGTATAATAATCAGGATATCGTATTAGAAGGAGAGATTACTTTGGACCTTACATCTGTTGAAGCGAAGTGGCGGAAAAAATGGGAAGAGACACGGCTCTACAAGTTTGACCAAGATAGCGTAAAACCCAAGAGGTACGTGCTGGAGATGTTTTCATACCCTTCGGGCGCAAACCTGCACATAGGCCACTGGTATAACTACAGCCTGTCCGATACTTACGCGCGGTACATGAGGATGACAGGCCACAACGTCTTCCACCCCATGGGCTTTGACGCGTTCGGGCTGCCCGCGGAGAACTACGCCATAAAGACGGGCGTGCACCCTATGGACTCCACGCGTAAAAACATCGCGACCATGGAAGAACAGTTGAGGATAATAGGCGCGACTTACGACTGGGACTACGAGCTCATCACCTGCGACCCTTCGTACTACAAATGGACGCAGTGGTGCTTTTTAAAGCTGTATGAGAAGGGGCTGGCCTACCGGAAGGAAGCGCCGGTCAACTGGTGCCCGGACTGCAAGACCGTGCTTGCCAACGAGCAGGTCATAGACGGCGAGTGCGAGAGGTGCTCGTCCACAGTGACCAAAAAGCGGCTGACACAGTGGTTCTTCAAGATAACCGGCTACGCGGAAAAGCTTTTAGAGGGTCTGGACAGGATCGATTGGCCGGAGCGTACAAAGCTCATGCAGCGCAACTGGATAGGTAAGTCGGTGGGCGGCGAGATAACCTTCAAGTTAGAGGCGGACGGAGACTTCACGGTGTTCACCACGCGGGCGGACACGCTCTTCGGCTGCACTTACGTCGTCGTGTCGCCCGAGCATCCGCTGCTGGACGAGATAACCACCGGCGCTCAGCGTGCTGAAGTTGAGGCTTATAAGGAATACGCGGCTAAAGCCACTGAAATAGACCGCCTGTCCACCACGCGCGAGAAGACGGGCGTGTTCACCGGCGCGTACGCCATAAACCCGGTAAACGGCAGGCGCGTGCCCGTTTGGACGGCCGACTATGTGCTGGCCAGCTACGGCACGGGCATAGTTATGGCTGTGCCCGCGCACGACACACGCGATTTTGAGTTCGCCGGGAAATTCGGCCTGCCCATAGAGAGGGTCATAGCCGCGGCGGACGGAGCGGACGACTCGCTGCCCTTCACTGATTACGGAGTGCTCGTAAACAGTGAAAGTTTTGACGGCCAGACGAGCGAACAGGCGAAAAAGAGTATTATAGAACGGTTGGGCGTGGACGGCTGCGGCGGGTTTACAACAAATTACCGCCTCCGTGACTGGCTCATATCGCGGCAGAGGTACTGGGGCGCACCCATACCCATGGTCTATTGCGACGCGTGCGGCGAAGTCCCCGTTCCCATGGACCAGTTGCCCGTTGAACTGCCGTATGACGTGGACTTCACGCCGGATGGAACATCGCCTTTGGCCAAGTGCGGCGAATTCGTAAACACTACCTGCCCGAAGTGCGGCGGCCCGGCCAGGCGGGACGTGGACACCATGGACACCTTCGTGTGCTCCTCGTGGTACTTTTTGCGTTACCCGGACAACAGGGACGACACGCAAGCCTTCGACAGGAAAATAATGGACAAAATGCTGCCCGTGGACAAGTATGTGGGCGGCGCGGAGCACGCCTGCATGCACCTTCTGTACGCGCGGTTTTTCACTAAAGCTTTTTACGACATGGGGCTCTTAGGCTTTGACGAACCTTTCACTTCGCTCGTGCACCAGGGCGTCATACTCGGCACGGATGGCGAGAAAATGAGCAAAAGCCGGGGCAACGTCGTCTCGCCCGACGCGCTCATAGAAAAGTACGGCGCGGACACGCTCCGTATGTACTTGGCGTTTGGATTCAACTACGTGGAGGGAGGCCCCTGGAACGACGGCGGCATAAAGGCGGTGAGCAAATTCCTGGATCGCGTGGAGCGCCTCGTGGACGCGGTGATACCGCTTTGCGGCGGCAGCGGGACAGCCGATAAGGACCTAAGCTACCGGCTGAATTACACTGTAAAACAGGTTTCGGCGGACATACCCGTATTTTCCTTTAACACGGCGATCGCGCGCGCGATGGAGCTCACAAACGACATGTACAAGTACATGGACAGCAGCGGGCGCGACGCGGCGTACATAAAAGAAGTTACAAAAAGCTTGCTCATAATACTTGCGCCCTTCGCGCCGCACTTATGTGAAGAACTTTGGGAGCGCATGGGTTGCCCGTATTCCATACACAACCAGGATTTCCCGGTTTGCGACGAGAGCGCGCTGGTAAAAGACACGGTCAACATAGCCGTGCAGGTAAACGGCAAGGTTAGGGGACGCGTGGATATCCCGGCTAACGCGGCAAATGAAGAGGTCGAGAGTATAGTCAGGGAGGGCTTTCCGCAGCTTTTCGAGGGCGTAAGCGTAAAGAAAGTTGTTGTGGTTCCGGGCAGGCTGGTCAATTTAGTTGTAAGTATTCAAAAGTAACATTAGAATATTTTATCCATTCACTACGCTAAACCGCCGGAAGGCGGTTTTTCTAATTTCGGTCGTACAATTTGGAATTTTCCGAACGCTTATTAACCTTATTCGAAAAAAAAGTCTAATTATGAATCTGA
>JAVBSU010000152.1:0-4121 GCA_031556555.1 Christensenellaceae bacterium | reverse complement strand
AATCTTCCGAGTACTTCTCGTTGAGCTCGGCCACTTTGCCTTCCTCGATCAGCTTTTCAAGCACCGTGTCCACGGCTTCAAGCAGCGATTCATTGCCTTTCTGTACGGCCATGGCGTATTGCTCGGTCGTAAGGGGCTCTTCGATGGTGACGAGCACATCGCTGTTGGCCTCGGCTATGCTCTGGGCGGGGAGCTCGTCTAAAACTATGGCGTCAAGGCGTCCGTTCATGAGATCCATTGCCGCTTCCATGTTGGACTTGTACTGCGCGAGTTCGATGTTCGCGCCGTCGTCTATTTCCCACTGCACGAACATGTCGCCGGTCGTTCCGAGCTGCACGCCTATGACCTTGCCCTCAAGGTCGTCCGGGCCCGAGACTTTCGGGTCGTCCTTGTTCACTATTATGAGCTGCGTCGCGTCCGCGTAGGGAACGGAGAAGTCAACCTCTTCGGCGCGTTCGGGCGTGACTGTCATGCCCGCGGCAACGAGGTCGCCTTTGCCGCCCTGGAGCGCGGGGATAAGGCCGTCGAAGTCCATGTCCACGACTTCCAGCTCAACGCCTATCTCGCCGGCTATCATCTGCGCGATTTCAATATCAGTGCCCACCACCGCGCTGTCCGCGCCCAGGTACTCGTAGGGCGGGAAGGTTGCGTTGGTCATAAGCACCAGCTTGCCGTTCTCCTTAATTTGGTCCAGTGTGCCTTCGGAAGCGGCAAAACCGCCGGCCAGCGTGCAAGCCAAAAGAACGCACAAGATCAAAGCAACTGTTTTTTTCATGGTAATCCCTCCAAAACAATATTATTTTTAGTATGTGTTACCGTATAATTATACATGATTGATATCAAAAATCAAGCCGTACAAGCGGCTTTGCGCAATTTTGCCGAACAGTATTCCAATATTAAAATCGCTATAAAGCTAAAATTTCTTCGATAGCCTTCCTGATTTCCAAATAGCGAGCCTTGGCCCCGGAGCTGTCCTTTCCTCTTACCGAATAGTAGAGCTTTAACTTTGGCTCCGTGCCCGACGGGCGCACGATAACCGACGATCCGCCCTCCAATTCCATAGATAGAACGTTAGATATGGGCAGTGATGTCCCTTTTTCACCCTCGTCTGTGCGCGTGATACACGTTTTGTAATCGGTAAAGGCGGTAACGGCCGCGCCCGCTATCCCGGTGGGCGGGGACTTTCGCAAAGCCTCCATGACAGCTTCCATCTCCGCCGCGCCCGCCGCGCCTTCATACTTGCGGCTCTGCTGGGCGTCTAAGTAGCAGCCGAATTCTCCCCATAGCGCGTGGAGCTCGTCAATGAGAGTTATGCCGCGCCTTTTGCACTCGGCTGCCGCTTCGCAGAGGAGAAGGCTGGCCAGTACGCCGTCCTTGTCCCGTACATAGCTGCCCGAAAGGTAGCCGCAGCTTTCCTCCATTCCGAAGACAAAGCGGCCGGACTCGCCACTTTGACTGAGTTCTTCTAGGTATTCGCCTATGTATTTGAAGCCTGTCAGGACATCGGCCAGCTCTACGCCGTAATGCTCCGCTATGCCGCGGGTCATGTTGGTAGTGACGATGGTTTTTACGGCAACCGGGTTTTGGGGCATGGTCCCGCTTCCGGTCCTGGCGCGGCAGATGTAGTTAAAGAGCAGCGTGGCCATCTCGTTGCCGTTAAGAGGAACATAGCCTCCGCCGTGCTTACCGGCCGCGCCCACCCTGTCGCAGTCGGGATCCGTCGCGATCACGATATCCGCGCCTGTTTCCATACCGAGATCCACAGCGAGGGCAAGCGCTCCCTCGTGCTCGGGATTAGGGCAGGGGCAGGTGGTAAAGGCGGGATCAGGATTCTCCTGCTCTGCTACCACAACAACGTTGTTGACGCCGGCCGCCCTGAGCACACGCCTTACCGGCACGTTGCCAGTTCCGTTGAGCGGAGTGTATACGACGCCGAGGCCAACCCCGGCCGGGCTTACAATGCCACAGCTGAGCACGGCGGCATAGTACTTATCGTCCAGCGAGCTGTCTATATACTCTATTTTTCGGTTTATGGCGGCTTCGCCGAAGCTCATGTACTCAACGCCCTCGAATATGTCGATTTCGTCTATGTAGCCGCTTATCTCTTTGGCCGCGCCGCCTGTTATCTGGCAGCCGTCGTCCCCGTAAACCTTGTAGCCGTTGTATTCCCGGGGATTGTGGCTGGCGGTTATAACAACGCCAGCGGAAAGGCCCAGCTCCCTTATGGCGAAGGAAAGCATGGGAGTTGGTTTGAGCTCGCGGAAGATATGTACTTTAACGCCGCCCGCCGCGAAGACTCCCGCCGCCTCGTGCGCGAAAAAACGCGAGTTTTCCCGGCTGTCGTAAGCTATGCCCACTGACGGGCTTTCGTATTTGGACTTGAGGTAGGCGCAGAGGCCCTGGGTAGCCCGCCTGACAGTGTAAACATTCATGCGGTTTGTGCCCGCGCCTAAAACGCCCCTTATGCCGCCCGTGCCGAACGCGAGGTCGCGGTAAAAACGGTCGGCTATCGCGCCGCTGTCGCCGCTTATGTCCATGAGTTCGCGCGAGACCGTTGGGTCGCAGTCCGGGAGTTGGCACCATCTTTCGTACTTGCCGGTACTATTCATTCAATAATTTCTCCATAAGTTTTCGCGCCGCCGCGTATGAAAAATATTTCTTAAGGTAGGGAGGGTAGGCGGCGCGCGTCCGCTCCCATTCGCCGCTGTTGTTGTAGAGGCTCAGCGCGCGCTCCGCAAAGCTTTCGGGCGTGTCGCAGGGGCTGATCACTTGTTCTATACCTTCCATACCCTCTATGCCTGCGCTCGTGGATACCAGCGGAAGGCCGTTGTACATCGCCTCAAGGGTTTTGCCCTTAACGCCCGCGCCGTAGCGCAGGGGGATTACGCAAACACGCGAGGAAGCGTAGAACCCTAACAATTGTTCCGCGCTAACGCCGCCCGCTATAATTATGTCATCACACGCCAGAGCGCTCACTTCATCCGTAGGCCCGACGCCCGCGACTATGAACCTCACGCCAGCCGCGCCCCGCCTGACTATTGGGAAGACCTCGGATGCGAACCATTTTACTGCGTCCGTGTTGGGCGAGTGCGCAAAGCTTCCCACAAAGAAAATGTCTTTCGTACCGCTGAAAGGCGTGGTTCTATCGGGTATATCGCGGTAGAAGAACAGGGGCGCGCACACGGCTTTTATGCCAAATTCTTTTTTTATGATATCGCGTTCCTCCGCGCTGTACATGACAACCGCGCCGGCGTCGCTCATGGCCGAGAATTCCATCGCTTTAGCAATCTCCACGTTGCCTTGCTCCGTTTTGGGCGCGCGGGATTCGCGTAAAAAGTGCAAATCCTGCCCGAAGTACAGGATGCGGGCGTTTGTATGCTGCTTTATGAAGGGCAAGAAGCGCATAGCGACGTTGGGGCGGCTTATTATGGCCGCATTGAGGCGGGCCGAGTTGGCTGATATAAAATCGCGCCAGCCGTTCTTGTACTGAGGCCCGTGCAGAGGTATCGCATTAAGCTGCTCCGGCCCGTAAACGCCGTTCGGAGGGGGAAGGAAGTCCTCGCCCATCACGAGGACGCGCCAACCCATATCTAACAACAACTCTATATATCCGAGCATGGCGGTTGAACCCGCGTCGGTATTTGGCCGGGGAATAGAACGGTCGATCAAGAGTATTGTTTGGCCGTCTTTGGGAATGCTGTAAAGATCGGGAACGGGCGCGTCAGGGGGCGGTGCGGGCCCGCTGCGCTTAATGCTCTGCTTGAATTTGGACAGCGGTTCCGTAAGCTTCCAGCGCTGCGAAGCGTACACGGCCTCAAGCTCCGCATTCACGCGCGCAAATTCAACAAGCGCGCCCTCAAGCGCGCTTTCATAGGTCTCTGCATCGTGCTGCGCAACTAGCAGGCGGGCCTTTAAAAGCTTTATCTCGCTTTCCTTTTGCGCGAGGAGTTCTCTAAGGTCGCTTTTCTCTCCCATGTTCCACCAAACTATACACTGGTCACAAGCAGCGTCGCGTGGCCGTTGAGCGTGTACGCGAGGCCCGCGGGTATGAACACGCTACTGCCCGCGCTCATCCTTACCGAACGGTCGATCACCAGCTCGCCGTCAACGCAGATAAGGCA
>JAVBSU010000113.1:0-5643 GCA_031556555.1 Christensenellaceae bacterium | reverse complement strand
GGCGAACGTTAGTTCGCCGGGGTCTTGGGAACATGTTCCCCAGCAGGGTTCTTAGGGACGGAGTCCCTAAGTCATTCCTTAATCATCGACAAAATATCGTCTATCTCGCGTTTGAGCGACGAGTCCTTTTTGATCTGTTCTTTTATTTTCTTCTCGGCGTACATAATGGTCGTGTGGTCCTTCTTACCGAAGAACTCGGCTATCTTCGTATGAGAGAGGTCTGTTTTTTCCCTTAATATATACATGGCCACCTGACGGGGAAAGGCGTAGTCCTTGACTTTCTTCTGGCCCCTTATATCGTCTTCGCTTATGTCGTAGTACTTGCAGATATTATCTACCACTAATTTTGGGGTTATGGCGTGCGCTGAAGGATTGCTGAAATAATCCACCAGCGCTTTTTCGGCCAGGGGGACGTCTATTTCCGTTATGTTCTCCTCTTCCTTGTGGAGCTCGGCGTGCATCATTACTTTACGGAGCGCGCCTTCCAGCGTCCTTATGCTGGCGCTGTCGTGGCTGGCTATATAATGGTACACATCGTCACGCACGGGGAGCATGTTCTCGTCGAACATGACCTGTGACTTTTTAATGAGTATGGCGACGCGCGTTTCATAGTCGGGCGGTTTTATGTCCGCGATGAGCCCCCATTCAAACCGCGAGCGCATGCGCTCTTCCAGGTCTTTCATTTCCTTTGGGGGGCGGTCGGAGCTTAAAATTATCTGCTTATTGAGTTCGTGCAGCGCGTTGAACGTGTGGAAAAACTCGTCTTCCGTCTGGCGCTTGCCCGCTATAAACTGGATGTCGTCTATCATAAGCACGTCGACTTTCCTGTACTTGTTTCGGAACTGTTCGCGCATGTCTATATTCGCGTTGTTGTTCGTGTGGCCTATCATATTTATCAGCTCGTTTGTGAAAGTCTCGCTTGTGACGTAAAATATATCAAGGCTGGGGTTTTTTTCAAGGATGCGGTTGCCTATCGCGTGCATCAAGTGGGTTTTGCCCAGTCCAACCCCTCCGTACAGGAAGAGGGGATTGTACGCTTTGCCGGGAGCGGAAGACACGGCCAGTGCGGCCGCGTTGGCGAACTTATTCGAATCGCCAACAACAAAGCTGTCGAAAGTATGGTTAGGGTTGAGCGTCGCGTACTTGCTCTGAACGGTTGCTTCGCTGTCCGACTGGGCGCGCTCAGCTTCTTTTTCAATGAGCTCGGCTTCCTGTGGCGTAACGAAAGCGAGAGTAAAGTTGCTGTCCGCGACTCCGTAGAGTTCCTCGTAAGCCATCCGCATAACAAAGTATATCTTGCTTTCATACTTTTCCACCATGAACTTTTTGTGCATGGGGGAAGTTACTTTAAAATAGTATGCGTTTCCTATCTGCATGAGCGGTTCCAACTGCTTTATCCACACGTCAAAATCAAACCTCGATATGTCTTCCTCGAGGTAAGCCAATGTTTTTTCCCATAAAATAGCAAATGCGTTCAACTTTTAACACTCCTTCATCCGGGCGGAGGCATGTTCATAAATTTATACACGCCTGTTTCGCGGCCGGTACCAGCTGTATACAGTTTTAAACAAAAAAATTACACAGGTTATCCACAGATTTATCCACATAAGGTGCATAAGCCGCGCTTTTCCCGTGCTCATATCATAACACAAACCCCGAAATTTTTAAAGACGCTAAGTACTGCAAAGTGTATAATAAATATACTAAAATAAGTAGGAGGCTACCGGATTATGAAAAAAATGTTTTGCGTTTTTCTTGCGGTTTTGATGCTGGCTGCCATTGGCGCTGCTTTTTCGCAGGCGGATTACGAAGCTCTCGCGGCTGAGGTTACAATAGATAAAGTTTTCGAGGCCCAGGATATTCTTAGCGGAGTGGCGCAAAAAACGCCGCTCATAGCTTCGCCAAAAGCTTCTGTGGACGCGGAGGTTTATCTGAAGCTCGAAAACCTGCAAACGACAGGCTCATTCAAGCTTAGGGGCGCATACTACGCCATAAGCCGCCTCACTCCCGAACAAAAGGCGAAGGGGGTCGTAACCTGCTCTGCGGGCAACCACGCGCAGGGAGTGGCGCTTGCCGCGCGGGAGTTCGGCATAGACGCGGCAATATTCATCCCCGCGTCCGCGCCAAAGGAAAAGGTGGAGGCGACCAAAGCTTACGGCGTTAACGTCCGGGTGGAGGGGGAAAACTTTGACGAGGCCAAGGCCGCTGCGGAAAAGTACGTGGAAGAGACGGGCGGCGTGTACGTGCCCCCCTACGACGACGCGAACGTCATCGCCGGCCAGGGGACGATAGCCTGGGAGATACTCGAGGATCTGCCAGGCATTGAAGCCGTGGTTGTCCCAATCGGCGGCGGAGGGCTTATGTCCGGCATTTCATACACTATAAAAACCTTAAAACCATCCTGCATGGTTTACGGCGTGGAAGTGGAGGGGATGAACAGCATGCAGCTTTCGCTCGAGGCGGGAGAGCCGGTGGCCACGGGCGAACGCGGCACCCTTGCCGACGGGATCGCCGTCAGCGCCCCCAGCGGCCTGACCTTCGCCGTCTGTCAAAAGTATGTTGACGAAATCGTTACGGTGAGTGAAGAAGACATCGCCCGGGCAATGCTGTTCATGCTGGATGAGCACAAGCTCGTCGCCGAAGGCGCGGGGGCCGTATCAATCGCGGCCGTATTGAACGGCAGCCTGCCAATAGATGGAAAGAAGACCGTGTGCGTAATCTCGGGAGGCAACCTAGACGACGAAACGCTCGTGGCGCTGATCGAGGGAAAAGCAAAGTAGCCTCCGGCGGCCAGGGGCGCTGCCCCTGAACCCCGCTTAGGGCTCTGCCCTAAGAACCCGCAAGGGCCGTTAGGCCCTTGACCCGGTTCACTCTGTTCACCCACTTAAAAGCTTAGCTGGTTTTGAAGAGTCAGAGAAAATTTTGAGCAAGATTATAAAAAGACTGGATGGTATACGCAAATGGAAAAACTATTTATGGCAATGTATCAATACTACGCGGGCCGGCCTGATTATACACAGCACCTGGTAAAAGTGAACAGCTTTGCCAGGCAAATAGGCAGGGCGGAAGGCTTGGATGCCGCCACGCAGGAAATCCTTGAAGTGGCGGCGATAGTGCACGACATCGGGATCAAAAACGCCGAAAAAGTTCACGGCTCCATAAGCGGCGAATTCCAGGAAATCGAGGGACCTCCCGAGGCCAAAACAATGCTGGAAAAACTGGGATATTCGGCCCAAATAATCGAAAGGGTGTGCTTTTTAGTGGGCCACCACCACACCTACGATAAGATCGACGGCATGGATTATCAAATACTCATAGAAGCGGATTTCCTCGTGAACATACACGAAAGCAATATGGGCAAAGACGCCGCGGCGTCCGTCTATAAAAACATATTCCGCACGGACGCAGGCAAAAAGATATGCGGCGTCATGTTTGGCGTGGGCGGCTGATATTTATATCAAACCCTTTACACCGCGCCCGCTTCCTCCATCGCTATCCTTGTCCAGCGCACCGCGTTCTCCTTGCGGAAAGCCAGCGTGCAGATATCCCGCATCAGTACGTCGCTGGGGCAGCCGCACTCGCGCGTCACGGAAAACAACTCCCGCAGCTCGGACCGTATTGCGGCTTCGCCGATACCGGCGACCGCGATGGACGACGGGTTTACCTTGAGGCAGCAGGCGTAACCGGGCCCCAGCTCGCCCGCCATGCGCCGTACGTCCGACCAGGGGGACACCGTTACCTTCCTCAGCCTCGGTATTTTCTTTTTTATCAGGGAGATGCGCGTATCGAGGGGTTCGCAGCAGCCGTAAGCGTTAAGGCCGAAGCGTTCAAGCAGCGGAAGCTGGTAGGGCAGCACGAACTCATCAAACGCCTCAGGGGAGACCGATACCGTCTCCTGGCTTTCGCCATAGCCCCACATATCAATAGGGCGGACGCGGCTTTCATCGTAACCGGCAGATGGGAGCTCGCCGCACCAGCCGTAGCCGCCCGTACCCATGAATTCGCCGCCGTTGTTCAGGGATAGAAGCCCGTTCTCCTCGAGAAAGTCCAGCCTGTGCACCGCCTCGTCCCGCAAAAAAGCCATCAGCGCGTGCAGGCCGCGGGGATTGTCGTACATATCGTACAAAAAATTCTCAAAACCGCGCAGCTTGATGGCGTCGAAGGTCAGCCCCAGCGAGTACCACCACGAATTGCGCACTTTAACGTCCAATATGCCGCCGAATATATCGTGAGCGGTCTCCAGAAGACGGTTCGTCTTTTCGTAATCCACTACTATTTCGCGAAAACACAGGCGGTGCAGATCATCATAGCTGGAAAGCCCGCCTTCTATGTGGTAAGCGCCCCCGCCTTCGCCGCCGGTTATTTTGTTATCTATGCCAAAACCTGTTTCGCTGTATACATGCTGGACGGTAAATTCGCCAGTGCACACGCGGTCGTCGCGTATCTCCTCCTGCCAGCAAAGTTCTTTTAGCAGGCGGTATTCCCATATGCGCGCCAGATTATTGCCGCACCGCAATTGGGTGTGCGGCAGTATCTCGTACCAGGCGTATTCAGGGTCGATGAACACGAGGGGGCGGGTGGGCTTGAGTGAATGATGGCTGCTCCACATGCGCCTGCGCTCCTCCTGCACGGGGTGGTGGGCGTGCTCCGCCACCCTGCGCGCCAGCGAGCGCAGTATTTCGATTTCATGGGGAGCCACGGCCACTTCCTGGCCCCCCACAACAGTTCCATAGCTTACCAGCCAGGAAAGACCGTTGCCGTCGGTAACGCCCCGGCCAAGGTTTTCGTCCCGTATTGTTTCGCTTTTTGATATTGAATCCATTATATTATCCTCTAAAAAATGATTGATCAAATTATTGCGCTAATGTTAGCACTCTATAAGTAAAAATGTCAATGGAAAAGAAGAGGCCGCCTTGTTGGGCGGTCTCTTAAGAAAGGGGGTTGGAAGTATATTTTATCGCTTTTGCGTTGTTTGAGGATCCTGTTTTGCTCGTTCCTCTTACCTTGTTTCAGAGTATACCGGGCCAATGTGACGAGAATGTAGAGGAAATATTAACAAACTGTTAATTCGCGGGGAGGCCCCCGCTGGCATGCCGCGCAATATTCATATGAAAAATTGCGATGTATGATCTCGCGTTCTTTTGCCAGAATTATTTTATACTAACGGATCAACCGCATCGTGCGCCGCGGCCGCGAGCCTTATATTCGCCTTGAACAAGTCGCCGTCTATGTCGATCGTGAACTCGCCTCCCATAAGGCTCATGAAGCTTTTGGCTATGGCAAGGCCCAGGCCGGAGCCCTCGGTATTACGGGCTTCGTCCCCCCGGACAAAGCGCTCCATAAGCTCGTCTTCGGTTATGTTGAGCTTTTGCGCCGAGACGTTCTTTACTGTCAGGATGACGCCGCCTTCGTAGGATTTGGCGCTTATGTACACCCGGGAGCCGGGCAGCGCGTACTTTACGGCGTTGTCGAAGACATTGTTCACAACCCGGAACAGCAGGTTCCCGTCCGCGGTGACATACATTTTTTCATCTGGTATATCGTTTACGAACTCAAGCCCGCCTCCGCTCACACGGTCGTTGAGTTCGCCCATTGCCTGGTCCATGAACTCAGTGAGCTCTATGCGGGAGAGCGCAACCGTCA
>JAVBSU010000065.1:0-8697 GCA_031556555.1 Christensenellaceae bacterium | reverse complement strand
TACGCACGTTTAAGTCCACGGACGAGGGCGTGGCTTTTTTACTGGATGTTGACGGCGCTGTCATCTACCACGCGGGCGATCTCAATTGGTGGCACTGGGAGGGCGAACCGTATCCCTGGAACGAAAACATGGAGCGGGATTACACGGCAGAGATAGGTAAGATGAAGGGAACGGATATAGACCTTGCTTTTGTGCCGGTGGATCCCCGATTGGAAAACGACATTGCCCGCGGCATTGATTATCTCTTAAAGACTGTGAATGTAAAATACGCTATCCCAATGCATTTTTGGGGGGATGCTGCGGCTGTGGAAAAGGCGCTGTCAACGATTGACTCCCACGGCTGTGTGCTGCTGCCGCCCATGCGGAGGGGCGGGAACGTTGAAATTGACGTTTAAATTTTAAGTTTTTGCTTTGTCATACATTATTTCATCAAGGAATCTTCGCTAGCATACTTTCTTCTTCTTTGAAGAAAGTACCAAAGAAGAAGCTTAGGGGAACCAGTTCCCCTAAAACCCCTCTAAACTAGCGCCCGCAGCCGCGGACGCCCCGGTTATTTGGCTAACGGCCGGCGTTCGGGACATTGAGCAATCCTTTTGCTTGTGAACATGGCAATGCAAGGTGCTCTACGCTTTAGGCAGGGGCTTTTTATTTCAATCCACGCACAACTTCAGTAAATTCTTCGATGGTTTGGGGCGCAAAGCAGCGGCCTTTATTTTCGTACATATCCATGACGCCGTTTATGAAGTCGTAGTAGCGCTGCCTTTGGGCGTCGTCCGTAAGAAACTTTTTTAACAGCGGATCGAGTATTTTGTATGTGAACACGAGGGCGGGCTCCGCGCCGAAGAGCAGCTTGGGGGTCAGCATGGCGGTGGACATGGACGAGATGAACACTTTTTCGTTCACCGGTATGCTCATCAGCAGCGCTTCCATGGGCAGAGTTGAGTAAAAAACGTTCGCGCCTTCTTTTTTGAACTCGGGGTAGAGCGGATGGGCTTTTATTATCATATCGCCGCCTGAAGCGCTGAGCGCGGCGTCCGTTATGGCGTCTTCCGCGCGGTCGTATTCCGTTGCGTCACCGGGGTTTGTCATTTCACACGAGTTGGGTTCGCTCAAGAACAAAAACCTGTAGGGCGCGAGGCTGGCCGTGGCTTCGGCGAGTTTCTCCCCGCCGAATATGGAAAGGGCGATGGCGCGCGTCTCATCTGTAAAAGCAGGTATTTTCTTTATGGGGAAGGGCGTTTTGTAGGGGTACAGCGAAGGGGCGGAAAAGTACGCGGCAGTGACGCGGTCCATATGCGTCTTTTGGCCAAGTTTATTAAGCATGCCCGTAAAGCGCGTGCTGACCATACCGCCGGTGTATTCGCCTATGCCTTCTTCTATGAGGTAGACGGGGAGCCGTTTGCCTTTTTTTGCGTAGTAGTTGTATATGTAGGTCGCTATGTATGTCGTACGTGAGGTGATTATAGCGTCGATGTTCAGGCCATGCTCAAAGCCGTCTATGCGGTTGAGCATGGATGCGGGGTTCATAAGCCCGAACGCGAGACCGGCCGCGCCCATGTGCTTTTTGCCGTAGTAGAGGATACTGTGCACCAAGGGATGGCCGTCGCTGTAATCAAACTTACGCTCTTTGAAGTAGAGATAGGTGTTCATGAAAAACACGATGCATTCGCCCGGTGCAACTTCGCCCGCGGCGCGCAGCGCGGATATGAGCTGGTATGGCGTGTCCACAACCGCAGCGATCATTTGCTTAGAATCCTTTCTCAGGGGCGCTGCCCCTGAAACCCAGCAAGGGCCGGCCGGCCCTTGACCCACGGCAAGCTAGCGCTTGCCTCTTTACAAATAAGTAATTGTAAAGCGAACGCAGTTCGCGCGGGGTCTGGGGAACGCGGAGCGAGCGCTCGCAGTGCGAGATGCAGCGAGTGCAGCGTTCACTGAGCATGAGACGAGCAAGCGCGCATGCGCACAGCGAGTCCATAGCAAAGTGGGACTTTGTTCCCCAGCGGTTTCCAAAGGCGGAGCCTTTGGCCGCCGGAGGTAACCTTCTATTCAGCAGCTATCCTTGCGTAGCGCAGCACGTCCACGTACTGGCCGTCCACCACGGAATCGTCCACAAACCTGCCCTCCAGCGTGAACCCGGCTTTCTCCAGGGCGCGCACGCTGCCGGTATTGCTGGCGATCACTCCCGCGCTCACTTTGTGCAGCCCGAGTTCGTTGAAGCAGAAACCGGCGGCCAGCTTAATGGCGGCGGTGGCGAAGCCCCGGCCCCAGTAGGCGCTCTCGCCTATGATGTAGCCGAGGAAGGTGTTTTTGTATATGAAATCTATTGGCCCGGCCTTAATGTTGCCGATGTGCCTGCCGTCTTCTTCGCACACTATCGCGAAGAGGCATTCGTTTTCCGAGGCGCGCGCGTTTGCCACAAAACCGCGTATGGACTCCATACTGTGGGAGCTGTGGCGGCTCTCAAGGTAGCGGTTCACTGCTTGATCGTTCATCCAGCGGAGGTAGTTTTCGTTGCAGTCGTTAAGTTCGATTGTGCGGAGAAGCACGCCTCCGCCGGTGAGCACGCCGCCGTATACCATCAGTCCCAGTCCCCCATGTCGGGCAGGGGTTCGCCCGTTTTCACATTGGTTCTGTCAAAGCCCCAGCCGCCCACGCTGTTATCCAGAAGAGCGTCTATGAATTCGCCGTCGCTCATGCCGATGATTTCGAGGAAATAATCCAGCGAGGCCGGGCGCTTGCCGTCGTACTCTTCCGCCAGCTTTAGCGCTGTTTCGCGGTCGATGCCGCCGTTTCTTATGTCTATGCACATGAGGTGATTTGTCCTGCCGTGGCCGCGCTTTACGTACTTGCACCAGTCGCGCGCGCCCTGGAACTTGCACTCGATCTTTTCGTAGTCGTATTCGGGCGGTATGCCTTCCACGCGCTGGCCTTCCCAGCCTAGCTCGCGCTTTATGACCTCGACGTTCGCCTTTGTGTTCCACTTTATGTAATTGCCCAGCCAGATGGGTTTTGCGCCGATGCGCTTTAGCTCGCTGTCCTCCGGGAAGACGTAGGGCATGAGCTCACGCTTTTCCACGCTGCCGCCAAGGTATTCGTACATGTCGTCCGCTGTTATGGAAAGGCTGATCATCTCGCCGAACAGTTTTGAGTTGAGCTCCTCCAGTTCCTCTGGGGAGCTGTACGCCCGGTATTCGGACGAGGACTCGCCGAAAATGACGAGAGGTATGTTGTATTTTATGGCTATTTGCATTGTGTGCGCGAACACGCCCGTGTGGCAGAACCAGCAGAAATCGCCCGTGCGCTTAAGCGACTCGCGCATAAGCTGCTTCACTACGTTGTAGTTGGGCGTGAACTCCAGCATCGGGACGCCAAGCTCCTTTAATACGCGAGAGGTGTTTTTAGCGACCAGCGGACGGTAGCCCCAGTGGTTGAAGCGCACCACGAGCGGCCGGAGGTTTAGCTCCTTCACTACGTACCAAAGCTGGAAGGCGCTGTCCTTGCCGCCCGAGAAGGGCAGTATGCAGTCGTACTCGCCTTTGCCTCTGTAGCGGTTCGCAATCTCATCCAGCATCTTACGCCTTTCCGCCCAGTCTATTTTTTCGTGCTTGGCCTCCGCCTGGCGGCAGATGTTGCACACGCCCTCATCGTCGAACTGAATCGTTTCGTGCGTGTCCGGCAAAATACATTTTGTACAGTATCTCATTTTTTCTCCCTTTTATTAAACATCTTGATTGTTAAAATTATTATAACATAGATATATACGCCTCGGCAAAGTTGAAAAGATGCTTAAAATTGTGTAATATATACCCTATGTTATTGGTAAAGAACCTGAAGCTTGCGCCGGGCTACACGGAGCGGGACTTAAAGCTCGCCGCCGCGAAAAAGCTGGGCGGGGCCGGAATATTGGGAATTGAACTCGTGAGGGAGGCGGTGGACGCCCGCAAGAAGCCGGACATTTTGATAATCGCCTCTGCAAAAGTTGAAACAGCGGATGAGGGGGCGGCGATCACGGCAGGCGGCGCGGACGTTTCCGAATATACCCGCGAAAGCTATGAGTTTCCGTTCGTGGCCTGCCATGTAAGGCAGCGGCCGGTTGTTGTGGGCAGCGGGCCGGCGGGATTGTTCTGCGCGTTGATGCTCGCCAGGGCGGGCCTTAGGCCGATAGTTCTGGAGCGGGGCGGGAACGTGGCTCAAAGATCGAAGGATGTGGAACGCTTCTTTGCGGCGGGAGAGCTAAACTGTGAGTCCAACGTACAGTTTGGCGAGGGCGGCGCGGGAACGTTTTCGGACGGCAAGCTCACGACGGGTACGAGGGACGTGAGGCAGCGGTATATTATGGAAGAATTCTGCCGCGCGGGAGCGCCGGAGGACATACTGACGCTCGCCAAACCGCACATTGGGACGGACAGGCTGGTTGGCGTTGTGGCCGCGCTCCGCAAAGATATCATAGCAGCCGGTGGCGAAGTGCTGTTCGGCGCGAGGCTCATAGGGATCGGGCTAGGCGAAGGCGGAGTTAAAGAAGCGCTTGTAAGGTACAAGGGCGGCGAGTACGGCATAAAGACAGGGCATATAGTTGCCGCGGCGGGGCACAGCGCCAGGGACACCACGCGCATGCTCTTTGAACTGGGCGCAAGGATGGAGCCCAAGAACTTTGCCGTGGGAGTAAGGATAGAACACCTGCAAAAGGATATAGATATCTCGCAGTACGGCGAAGTGGCGGATTTTAAGAACCTGCCCGCCGCGGACTACAAGCTGGCCTGCCATCTTAAGGGCGGGCGCAGCGTTTTTACATTTTGCGTGTGCCCGGGCGGCGAGGTCGTGATGGCGGCGTCCGAGCCCAACATGGCGGTGACGAACGGTATGAGCTGCTACGCGAGGGGCGAGGCGAACTGCAACGGCGCGCTGCTCGTGGGGGTGGCAAAAGACGACTACGAGGACGAGGGGCCGCTCTCCGGCTACGCTTTCCAGCGCCAGCTTGAGAGCAAGGCTTTCCGGCTGGGCGGAGGGAAGTATGTTGCTCCTGTCCAGCTTGCCGGTGATTTTTTGGCTGGGCGGGTAAGCAAGAAGTGCGGCCGCGTCATCCCCAGCATAAGGCCGGGCTACGCGTGGGCGGACCTGCGGTACTGCCTGCCGGAATTCGTGCACTATGCCCTCAGAGAGGCCATAGTGGATTTTGGCAGGAAAATAAAGGGTTTTGACGCGGAAGACGCTGTGCTCACGGCTGTGGAGTCGCGGTCCAGCTCGCCGGTGCGCATTATAAGGGACGAACACTACGAGTCGAACATAAGGGGCCTTTTCCCCTGCGGAGAGGGCGCGGGCTACGCGGGCGGCATTATGTCCGCCGCGGTGGACGGCCTAAAGTGCGCCGAAGCGCTGTGCGCGGGGCTGGGCGGTTAATTGTTAATCATTTGTTGAAATTTTGTTAATAATTTTTGTATATAATATGGAGAGGATTTAAAGAGGTAGAGTGATGCGGAAGAAGGGCAAAGAGCGGATAAAAGCGGCGTTGTGCGCGGGTATGGCGTTTTTAATGCTGTTTTTGGCGGCCTGCTCAGGCGGGGATGACGCAGCGCCGGTTGCCCAGCAGCCGCCGCCCGAAGAGGTCGCGCCCGAGACGGTTGTGGAGTACATTGAACCGGCGCAGACCCCCGGGGAACAGATGGCGGAGGAATCGGCCGCTCCCGCGCAGACGCCCGAGGAGACGCTGACTCCCATACAGGTGCCCGACCCGGAGGACTGGCTCCCCGCCGAGACCATAAAGCCGGAAATAAGCCCTGAAGCGCTTGAACCGTCCACTGGAACGCCGGGCTTTCCCGAACACTTTGAGACGGGCGTGGACACGAAGCGCGTGAACTTTGTTGTGGACGCTTCGGTTGAAGTTCCAGATAAGGGCAAGTTCCCGGTGGAGCGCGTCACGCTCGCGCCGCTAAGCCAGGAAAATGCCGACAGGGCGAAGCAGTACTTCTTTGGCAGCGCGGAGATGACGGACATTTCCCTGCTCTACACGCAGCCGCAGATACAGGCGGAAATAACGAAGCTTGAAGGCGAGCTCCAAAAGTCGTACCAGGCGGGCTACGACAAGATCGAGCCCCTGGAGGACATGATAGAAGAATTAAAGGAGAGGCTCAAGACCGCGCCATACGAAGCGGATCCCACCAAAAAGCCGCGGCTTCGCACCGAATATGAGAACGGGCGCAAGACGGAGATCATAGATTCCAGCGCCAACATCGGCGGGAAGGAGCCTTCCACTTTTTACGTATACAACAGTTACGGCGATTCGGGATGCTTGGACAGTTCCATGCTCGTCTGCAAGCTCTTTGAGTTTTACTATTACGATCCCGGCAACAAGAACAGGGCGGCGAAGCCCAACGGATCGTTGGCGCTGACCGGGGAAGCCGCCATAGACGTAGCCAAGCGCGCGGCGAGGTTTCTGGGCGTCACGGATGTTGAGGTGGATAAGGCGTTTATTGGAGTGGATGAGAACACGGGCAAACAGGGCTATTACGTTAAGCTGAGGCGGGCCGTGGACGGCGTGGCGGTTAAGCCTACCAGCATAAGCAATGGCGGCGGGCAGGCGGAGCCGGAGACAATGATAATTACAATGGACGATTTTCGGGTGACTTCGTTTTCATGGACGAACAAATTCGATACGTTGGGCTACGCCATGGACAATGTTGAGCTGTTGCCGTTTGACGAGATAGCCGCTGTGCTGGAAGAGCAGGTGAAGAACAAGTTCGCCTGGGAGAACGACGGCGAGTATCTGTTTGAAGGCAACGGCGAGGCTGAGGGCCAAAAGACGCTGAGGATAGACCGGATTGCGCTTGAGTACGCCTGTATACCCGAGGCGGATAGTGAAAATACGTATTTACTGACGCCTGTGTGGAATTTTTACGAAGACGAGCCTTACTCCGAATACAGCGATTACCTTATGCCTTCGACAGGCGAACCCATCTGCCATCTCAGCATAAACGCCGTGGACGGCAGCGTGGTGTAATACTAATAGTATAATTACATAGTATAATTACAACGGCGATCGATGCTCCCCTACCGGGGAGTTTTTTTGTTAACAGATATTTCATGGATAGTTCATGTTTGAAGCCCAGTTTGAGTGTTATTATAGGCTATGCCAAATTTACAGATCAAAAATAATAAGCAGAGAAAGGATTTATGAAGAGTATGAAAAAAATTCTATTGATTGCACTTGTAGGAGTAATGGCGGTTAGCTTGTTCTGCGGCTTTACTCCGGCCAGAGTTTTTGACGAAAGCGGCGGAACTTCCGAGGCGGCGGGCGCCGGGGGCGGAACCTCCCCCACAACAGGGCTTCAAACGACGTCCACATACAAGCCGGTTTTTGTGATGATTGACAACGCCACGGCCGCGCGCCCGCAGTCGGGAATACAGTCGGCCGACGTAGTGTACGAGACGCCGGGCGATGTGGACGACCTCGATACCCGCCTTGCCGCCGTATTTAACGACGCGATGTACGTGGACGGCGCGCCCGAGAAAGTGGTCACAGGCGCGGTACGCTCGATACGCTACTACCACCAGTGGATACAGGGCGAATGGGACGCGCTCTTAGTGCACATGGGCGGACCGGACGAGACCAACAATCCCGAAAGCGATATTTGGGGCGAATCGGGCGAGCACGTCAAGCAGCGCATTAACGGCGCGGGCGCGCACTCGGAGAACGCCGACATGTTCTTTGAAAACGACGAGGGCGATCCCATAGAAGATTTCGCCATGACGGACGTGGTCGCTGACGAGAAGATATACGACTACGAGCCCACAATGCGCAAGCCCTTCCTGTATTCAACAGACACCAATCTCTACAGCGACATGCCGCAGGTAGACGGCGTGAAGCTTTCCTTCTCTTCCAACCCCGGATGGGTGGAGTACCGCTACGATTCGGGAACTAACAAGTTTACCCGTTACATGAGCGGCGAAGCCATAACGGATAAGAACACAGGCAATCCCGTGGAAGTGCAGAACGTGGTTATACAATACGTTTCAACCGGAGCCATGCCCGGAGACCCGCCCAGGAGGCAGATGACCCTCACAGGCGAAGGCCCGGCGGAATTCTACATAAACGGCAGGCACATGACAGGCACATGGGAGCGCCCGACCTACGACGATATAACGACATTTAAACTGGACAGCGGCGACGAAGTGACATTTGCGCCCGGCAACACGTGGATAGCCGTACACCCCAACGACAAACCGGTGGTGACAACTTACGCGGACGGTACGGAGAGCGTGACGAACGAAGCGGCAAACGGCGATTCGGAAAACGGTTCGGAAAGCAGCGACTGACGCCGGTTAAAAAATTTATAAATGATTTGACGAGGGCCTGTTAAACTACCAGTTGCAGGCCCTTTTTCAAAATAAGTTTTGAGGTTGCGGTTACCTGCCCCAATCTACCTGCACCGGCTTTTTCCAACTGCGTTTCGCAATGGACATAACTGCCAACAGGATAAACACCCAGGATGCGTTGCTTACTATCATGGAGAACGGGTTGAGTTCCAATAGGATCATCGCCTGGTCGTGTATTGTCCACAGCATCGCCACGAGCAGCACCCATACGAGAGCAATCCAATTGTTTTTTAACAGCGCGCTGGCGGAGATTGCCGCAAAAACAAAAAGGAGGATCATTTCGTTGCTGGAACCGGAAGCAATACCCGCATCCGCCGCGCCAAAACA
>JAVBSU010000128.1:0-13990 GCA_031556555.1 Christensenellaceae bacterium | reverse complement strand
CTGAAACGCTTGAGCTGGGTTTTGACGACGCGCGCGCCGTTGATACGCCGGACGGTGGGGCGGCGCTCGTGCTTTTCCTCGCCTACAAGCCTGTGTGCATTGAGCCCCGCGAAGGATACATAGCGCTGTCGAATTACTACGTTGCCGCCCAGCGCGCTTACCTTGCGTTCGGCGGGGTGGTGGAGGCCGCACGGCGGATGGGAGTGGATGCCCAGCCATACGCCGGACACGGAGTAAAACGCATAGCCGCGCTGGCTGGCGGGAGTATTGGGAAAAACACGCTGTACTACCACCCGGCCTACGGCTCTTACACAAACATTCAGGTTTTAATGCTGCCGTTTGATTTGGGCATGGGGCCGGAGGAGGAAACTGATTTTTGCGGCGGCTGCACAGCCTGTGAGGAAGCCTGCCCCACGGGCGCGCTTTGCGGGGGCTTTACAAGGGAAAAGTGCCTCCGGCGCCACCTGTCTTCGCACGAGATCCCGCCGGAATACGGCAGGCATATATACCAGCTCTTGGGCTGCGAACTCTGCCAGACAGCCTGCCCGCATAACACGGAGAGCCTCACTGAATCGCGCTTTTTCAGCATTTCGGATATACTGGAAGAAAAACACGCCAAAACCCTCAAAAGGCTTGCCGGATCAAACTTTGGCACGCGCGCCCGCATCCTCCCCCAAACCATTTACTATGCGGCTAACACCGGCTACGCGGAAGCCCTGCCGCAGATCGCGGCGCTCGCAGATGACCCATTCTGCGCTAGCGCGGCGGGATACGCGCGCGGGGTTTTAGAATAATCCGTAAACATAAATTTTAGTTGTTGACAATATTTTCGTCCTGTGATAAATTATGATTGAAGGAGGGTTAGCTAGAGCTAACCTGAATCAGAAGGAGAAATAATATGTCAGTAAAAATCGCGTTGGCGGGAAATCCAAACAGCGGCAAGACGACAATGTTCAACGATTTGACCGGCAGCTCGCAGTACGTGGGCAACTGGCCGGGCGTTACCGTAGAGAAAAAAGAAGGAAAGCTCAAGGGTAAAAAGGACGTAATCATACAGGATCTGCCCGGGATATACTCGCTCTCGCCCTACACGCTGGAAGAGGTCGTGGCAAGGAATTATCTTATAAACGAGAGGCCGGATTCCTTAATAAACATAGTCGACGCCTCGAACATCGAGCGGAACCTTTACTTGACCACCCAGCTAGTAGAGCTGGGTCTACCCGTAGTCCTCGCGTTAAACATGATAGATATTGTCCGTAAAAAGGGCGATACGATCGACATTGAAAAGCTTGGCAAGCTCATGGGCTGCGAGGTGGTTGAAACTTCCGCTATAACGGGAGTAGGGTCAAAGGAAGCCGCGGAAAAAGCGCTTTTGGCTGCCCAATCGGGAGCCGTGCACGAGCCCGCGCATAAATTTGCGGAAGTAATAGAAGACGCGATAAGCGAGATATCTGGCATAATAGAAGATAAGGTCGGCGCCGGGTTGCTGCGGTTTTACGCAATAAAGCTTTTTGAGCGGGACGAGAAGATAAGCGGGAGCTTAAAGCTCAGTAAAGACGAAGAGAACAGGATAGACGGCATTGCTTCTACCATAGAAAACGAGTACGACGACGACAGCGAGAGTATAATAACGAACGAACGCTATAATTACATTGCCGGCGTAATAAAGCAGTGCGTCAAGGTCAAAAACAGGCGCGCGCTCTCCGTCTCGGACAAGATAGACCGGGTGGTGACGAACCGCGTGCTGGCGTTGCCTATTTTTGCCGGTGTAATGTTCCTCATATACTTCGTTTCCATAAACACGGTGGGCGCATGGATGACCGACTGGGTAAACGACTCCTTTTTCGGCGACATAGTACCAAACACGCTCGGCGTTTGGCTGGAGTCCGTAATAACGCAGCCATGGCTCTACTCGCTTATAATGGACGGCATCGTGGCCGGCGTGGGCGCGGTGCTGGGGTTCGTGCCCCAGATGCTCGTGCTCTTCCTGTGCCTTGCCATACTTGAAGACTGCGGTTACATGGCACGCATAGCCTTCATAATGGACCGCGTGTTCAGAAGGTTCGGCCTCTCCGGCAAGTCGTTCATACCGATACTCATCGGCACGGGCTGCGGCGTACCCGGAATCATGGCTTCACGGACGATAGAGAACGAGAACGACCGCAGGATGACGGTAATCACCACCACATTCATGCCCTGCGGCGCGAAGCTTCCTATAATAGCGCTCATAGCGGGCGCGTTTTTCCCCGGCTCCATATGGGTGGCGCCGTCTGCGTACTTCATCGGTATAGCCGCGATACTTGTTTCGGGTATACTTTTAAAGAAAACAAAAGCCTTTGCCGGCAAGCCGTCTCCCTTTGTTATGGAGCTTCCGGCCTACCACCGTCCCCGCGCAAAGGGCGTGTTGATCCAGACGTGGGACAGGGGCTTCTCGTTTATAAAGAAGGCGGGCACGATAATACTCATTTCGAGCGTTGTCATCTGGTTCCTGTCTTCCTTCAACACAAGTATGGAGATGGTGGAGACTGGTGACTCTATGCTGGCAAGCGTTGGCCACGCGATAGCGCCGGTATTCTCGCCGTTGGGTTGGGGACAATGGCAGCCAACGGTTGCCACTTTAACCGGTTTTGTAGCCAAGGAGCAGGTTGTGGGTACATTCGGCGTACTGTATGGCTTTGCCGAAGTAGCCGAAAACGGTATGGAATTCTGGCCGACGATCGCGGCGTCCATGTCGGCGCTGGCGGCGTTCAGTTTTCTGGTATTCAACCTGCTCTGCGCGCCCTGCTTCGCGGCAATCGGCGCGGCTTACAGGGAGCTTGGTACAAAGTGGACAATCTTTTCGGTGACCTACCAGATGCTGTTCGCATACGCTGTGGCGCTTATAATTTACCAGTTTGGGATGTGGTTCTCTCAAGGGGTGTTCGGCGCGGCGACCGCGGTGGCATTGGTGATACTTATCTTGTTGATCTACCTTGTTACGCGGAAGCCTTATGAAAAGCGGCACCCAAAAGAGCCCGTCATTGCGCAGAGGGCGGTGAGGTAACAATGGGCAATGTAGTCATAGCTATCGCGGTATTCGCAGTCATCGGGCTGGCAATATTCGCGGTGGTGAAGAACAGGAAAAAAGGCGGTTGCGGCTGTGGCTGCGCTAACTGCCACATGAAATCACAGGGCTGTGACGGCCATGTGGAAAACAAAAAGTAATTGCTCGCTTGATAGGGCCTCAGAGTTGGCTGATACGCTGATCTTTGAGGCTCTTTACTATTGTGTCCTGAAGTGATTGAAAGTACCGGTGCGCGCCGCAGGCTTCAACCGCGCCCCTGGAACAGTAATGATCCTCCCTCAGGCAGCGGGTTATGGAGATGCCGCCTTCCATCGCCTGCACGACGTCGTACACGCTGACGGCTGCGATGTCATCGGAAAGACGGTAGCCGCCGTTGCAGCCCTGGACGGACACGACCATGCCGGCATTTTTCAGGCGGCTTATGATTTTCATGAAATAAAGGTAGGTTATGCCCAGCTTCTCCGCCATGCTGGTTGCGGTGGAAAGCTTGTCGCCGCTGTTGCACATGTAATTCAGTATGCGGATGGCATAATCGGTAGCCATTTGAAACTGCATCGTAAAACTCCAAACTATACTATATTATCTTCATATTACAGAATGTTGTGAGAAAAGTCAAAATATTTACACTATTTGTTTTGATATCTGCTAAATTTGTGTTTATAATACTAGTATAAGGCGGAATTTGCACTTATTGACTGGAGGACGCTAAACTGTACGCCATTTTTTTGAAACTTGTTACCGCTATAGAGAACAACAAGCTCTTTTCATCCGTACAGAAGGGCTTTACTTTGCTTGTGCCCGTGCTCATGACAGGCGCCATAGCGCTAATGATAAGAAACTTCCCGGTGGAAAGCTTTCTTGAATTCATAAGGACGGCGAACGGCGGAATAATAGACACCATACTGGTGTATATATACGATTCCACTTTCGGATTTATGTCGGCTTACCTTGTCCTGACCATAAGCTACTACTATTCTTTTACGTTTTCATACAACAACTTTTCGCTCCAGGTGATGAACATGATAGCCTCGCTTTGCTGCTTTTTGGCTTCGTTCGGCGGGGCGAGCGGTTCGCTGGAGCTTGCGCACTTCGGGCCGGTGGGCGTGTTTACAGCCATAATAAGCGCCATACTGTCCACCAAATTGTTTTACACCTTCTACGGGCTCATAAACAGGAAAGCGAATGTAAAGCTCTTGGCGGCGGATATAGACTACAGGAGCTCCATACTCGCCATAGTCCCGCTCATAGCCTGTATTGTGGTGTTTATCGCTATAAACCTCCTGATCAACATGATATTCGACGTAAGCAACTTTAACGACCTTATATCCATGGGTTTGAGCAATATATTCACACACATGTCCAGCGACCTTTTGAGCGGCATTGTGTACGTGCTGGTACTGAATCTCCTGTGGTTCTTCGGTATACACGGCGGCAACGCGCTTGAAGCGGTCGCGCGCGAGGTCTTCGTGCCGGCCAACACCGATCCCAGCCTCATTGTATCCAAGAACTTTCTGGACAGTTACGCTCTCATAGGCGGCTGCGGCGCGACAATGTGCCTGCTTGTGGCGATTCTCGCCGCTGCCAAGTCTAAAAACAACCGCAGGCTGGCGTATACGGCCGCGCCCGCGCTCGCTTTCAACATAAACGAGCCGCTGGTGTACGGCTTCCCGATAGTTCTGAACCCGGTGCTATTCATACCATTCCTGCTGGTGCCGGTGGTATCGCTCATTATCGGCTACACAGCCACGCACTTCGGTTGGATGCCCGTATTGAGCGATACGGACGTGATATGGACAACGCCTCCCTTCGTGAGCGGATACATGCTAACGGGCAGCGCGTCGGGGGCGGTAGTGCAGGCCGTGATAATCGCGGCGGGCGCGCTCATTTACATTCCCTTTGTCCGTTTTTCAGAAAAACTCCAGCTAATGAGAGAAACGACGCTCGTAAACGAGCTGACGGAAATATTCAAAGAGAACATGGAATCGTCCCTTCCCTACTACTACTTGCAAAAGCACGACGACATAGGCATGCTGGCGAGGTCGATGGTTGCCAGGCTGCGCGCTGACATAGCGGCGGACGGCGTGGACGTCCACTACATGCCGCAGCACGACGCCACGGGCAAGGTTACGGGCGCTGAGGCGCTGCTCCGGTGGAGCTTCGCAAACACGAGGGTATTCCCGCCGTTGGCCGTCGCGCTGGCGCAGGAAGACAAGCTCTTCGACGAGCTCACGAGCTGCATCATACGCCGTGTGAGCAGGGATATGAAAAAGCTTAAAAAACAGACGAACGCCAATGTGCACGTTTCGGTGAACATAAGCGCCGAGGAGCTCAACGACAGGGCCTTCATAGAGAACATAGTCGATATTGTAAAAAGGGACGGCATAGCGGACAACATAGTGCTTGAGATAACTGAAGACTCTTCCATAATGTACTTTGACAAGACGACCGAAAACATAGACTACCTGCACGAAAACGGACTGGGAATAGCGATAGACGACTTCAGCATGGGCCAGACCTCGCTTAAATACCTTCAGACCAACCACTTCGACTACGTAAAGCTGGACGGGTCGCTGGTGCAGAAGATAGACGTCAACTCAAGGAGCAGGGATATTATAGAATCCATCATAAACCTGGGGCACAGCCTGGGATTTTCAATAGTGGCGGAGTACGTCGAAAACGAAGCGATAAGGGAAGCGCTACTGGATCTGGGCTGCCAGTTTTTCCAGGGCTACCTTTTCAGCCCCGCGATCCCCGCGGATAAATTTATAGATTATTACCAGGTAAGCGCAGGCAATAGCTGCGCGATTCCTTCATCCGCATTAACGTAAAATATAGTGTATATACTGGCCAAATACCGCGCGGCGCTAACTTACGGTTTCGAGAATGGGTATTGCGCGATATGCCAGCGGGGGCTTCCCCGCCGGTTGTATTTTGTATTGAAGGGTGCTATAATAAAACTGCGCCCGGGTGTGGCGCAAATCATCATAACGGTTGCACGCGCGGCATAGCGTGCAGTTGATAAGGACGGTGTTTTAACATGCTCATCGAAAGTCCGGACATAAAAATATTCGCGGGTTCGTCCGGCGCGGCTTTCGCAAAAAAAATGTGCAAATATCTCGGCGCTGACCTCGGCGCTTCGGAAGTAATCTACTTTTCGGACGGAAATGTTTTCATACGAGTCAACGAAACAGTTAGAGACAAAGACGTATACGTAGTGCTCCCCATTGGGCTTGACCCCAACAACGAACTGGTGGAGCTTTTGTTTTGGATGGACACCTTCAAGCGCGCGAGCGCGAACTTCATAACGGCGATAATCCCGTACTTTGGCTACGCCAAGGGCGATAAGAAGGACGAGCCCCGCGTTTCCATAAGGGCGCGCGTGTGCGCCGACTGCCTTGAGACCGCCGGGGCGGACAGGGTAATAACCATGGATCTCCACAGCCCGCAGGTGCAGGGCTTTTTCAGCATCCCGGTGGATCACCTCATGTCCTTGCCCATACTCTGCGAATACATAAAGACAATGGACATAATGGAAGACCTGGTCGTCGTTTCCCCGGACGCGGGCTTCGCCAAGACGGCCAGAAAGTACGCCGACTACCTTGGAACGCCGGTAGCGATAGGCGACAAGACGAGGAACGGCCATGACGAAAACGCGCAGATACTTGAGCTCATCGGCGATGTGAACGGCAAAAACTGCCTTATCGTAGACGACTTCACCATAAGCGGAGGCACGCTTATAGATGTGGCGCGGATGCTGAAAAAGCGGGGCGCTAAGAGGATAATCGCCTGCCTGGCCCATGTTATGCTGCGGGAGCGCGGCATCAAAGCCATAGAGGACAGCCCGATAGAATACGTGATCTCCACGGACAGCGTAATGAACCCCTTTGTGGCCAGCTGCAAAAAGTGCCTGACCGTTTCGGTCGCGCCGCTGTTCGCGGAAGCCGTGTACAGGATACACCAAAAGGAATCAGTGAGCACGCTGTTCACCACTGTTCCCCAAAAGCTGATGGACGACATGTCCTACCAGCCCGATTACAGGATGGAAAAAACGGAATAATGCTAAATTTATGAGGTTGAAATTTGAATGTTTTTAACGAATATTAAATATTTGTTTAAACAATCTGGCAATGTTTATATATTCTGTGTAGCAAGGCAAGCGTACGCGATATAAGCGAAGCAGGCGCCGAGCAACTGTTTTTCATTATAATTCTCCATAATAAGATTTGCGATTTTACCGCCCCGGCCGGTACCCGGGGCGGTAAAATTATGTCCGGGTTTTTTTTTACCATATCAGGGATTATACTAATCACTGATTGAAATGCCGATAGATTTACGAGGATTTTTTTCGTGATGCAAGGCGCGGACACGCAGGTGTAGCTGAAGCTGCGTCAAGTGCCCGCAACGCCGCAGCGCGGAAAAAAGACCGTAAAAATGAGGTGTTTTAATTAGTGGTTAGTATTAGTATCAGCACACATCCACAACTCCGCCGCAGCCGTTGAGCGCGCCCTGCCGCAATTCCACAGCCATTAGATAGCCCTCGGGAATGTCCTTTTTGTCATGAATGCCGAACCTGGAAGCTGAAACAAAGCCGAAGCGGTGATAGTAAAGCGGTTCACCTACCAATACCACGGCATTGTACCCAAGATCCATCGCCCTTAAAAAGCTTTCTTTTATGAGCGCGCCGCCAATGCCGCGATTGCGGTGGGAGAGTTCCACGCAGAGCGGCGCAAGCAGTAAAACATTATGTTCGCTGTCCGCGCCGCGTATTTTTGTTACGGTAAGCATAATATGGCCGACGAGCGCGCCGTCCTCTTCGGCCACAAGCGCGAGTCCGGGTATGTAGCCGGGGCCGCTCCGAAGTTCGTTCACAAAGTCCTGCTCACCGCCGTCCTTAACCGGAGCGGTGCTGAACGCCTCTTTCACGAGTTCGTATATTGCGTCGTGGTCGGCGGGCCGCTCGCCGCGTATGGCTACGTTACCGGCTATCACAGGCATTCCTTGAATTCCGGCAGGCTGGCCGCAGCAATGGACTGGCCCACGCGCCGCATCTTCTCGTTGGGCAGCATGAGCTCCACATTGACGTGCGGGTACTCTTCCGTCAATACTTTATTTGCCGTAGCGAGTATGATATCGCCGCCCGCGCCGCTCATCACGCGCCCCAGCAGCAGTATCAGCTCCGCGCCGTATATACTGTTGTAGAAGGGAACGGAGTGCCCGAGGAAACAGCCGATCGACCGGAATACCGCCGCCGCGCCCTCATTGCCCCCGGATAAGAGGGCCTGGACCGCGCTGAGCTTTTCCGCGGGCGTCTCGTAACTATCCAACAGTATCCCCGCGGCGGGCGCAAGCCTTATGACGGCTTCCTGGCAAAAGTAGCGCACACCCAGGCCAATATCGCCCGACCAGGGGTCGACAGTCGCGTCCGGGGAGGCGTCGACCGGTATGAAGGCGGCCTCGTTCAGCCAGCCCTGTATCTTGCCCGCAGAATTGACGTAGCCGCCCGCCATGCTCGTCCCCATGGCAATACCGAAAATGTTGTTGCGCTCAAGGCTCATGGAGCCCGCGAGAGCGGTCACGTCGCCGTCGTTGGCGACTTCAAAGGGTATGCCGGCGCCTATCTCACGGACGGCGCGCGCGTAGATATCCCTGGCCTTCTCGTCGAAAAGCTCTTTGGGCACGCACTGGAAGAGCTGTGCGTAGAGCAGGCGGTTGTTGGCGAATATGCCCGCGGAGGATATGCCGATAGCGTCCACGCGCGGCATGCGCTTCGCCGCTTCCCGGAAGGCCGACACGATGCCGTTAAAGTGGTAGCCGGGGTCGCACTGCGTCTTGGGGTGCCAGACGACTTCCTCGCTGAACACCGCCTCGCCGTCTATTACGGCCGAAACCTTGCGGTCGCTGCCTCCCGCGTCAAAGCCTATGCGGCAGCCATTTAGGTGCCTGCCCACGGATTTAGTTATTTCAAAGGGTTCGGGCAGGTTGTCCGTGGCCAGCACTTCGAATTTTTCACCGTAGATACCGCCCATGAAAGCCGCGTCGAATTCGCGCGCGCCGCCCGGCGAGTACGCACCGGCAAGCTTGCTTGTGAGCGCGGGGCTGCCTTTGAGGTAGACTCGAAAGCCGCCTATCTGCCACAATAAGGTCTTCAGCAAACGATCCAGGTAGTAACAGTCGGCCCCGGCACGGGCGTCATCCCCGTGCACACGCGTTATAACGCGGTGAACCTGGCCGTCGTTTCGTTCGAGCGCGATGCCAAACTCCTGGTTTGCTGTGGAAAGAAAGGCTTCGTTGAACTTTTGGAGCGGCATGAAGCCTGCCTCCAGTTCGGGCTTGCTTACAACTTCAAATTCTATACCATAACGTTGCATCATTACCTCCACAGACTGTCCGAGAACTCCGCAAACGCCATCTGCGATGACTTACCGCGTCAGCGAATTTACAAAAATCTCGATGAATTGAATATTCTATCTCGTCTTTTACAAATTCTACTTCCTTGTCTTGCGAAGTTTCGATCCAGCCTGAATAGTTTTGTTAGTTTTCAGACAGCTTGACCATGCCGGACCGGAGAAAAATACCGCAGGCTGGAGCTTACAGCTTCCGCCCGCGGCATTCATTTCCTTATACCTGAACTTTATTGGCAGTCCGGCATTCTTATTTTACGGTCAATTGTTTTCGGTATCGATGTACCATTTCGGGGCCGTGGTGTTGGCGTCGCAGATGTACCAGAGGCCGTCGTACTGGAACCTGAAGCGTATCACGCTGTACATGTTGTAGCGCGAAGGCGTGGTGGGTTTCAGGTAGTAGGTATTCTGTACGCCTGGAGTGGCTGTGAACGACTCTATGGGCGTCGTCTTGTCCACAGGGTTCAAAAGCTGGAGATCGCGGCTGTAGCTCGGATCCGTCGCGTCTATGAGCCTGCTGCTGTCCGATGCCACCGTCATGTTCTTCGTGCCCTTGTTTGTCATTGTGAAAACAAGGGTGGCGACGCTGTCATAGGACTTATTTGTAAGGCCTATGCCGAACAGGGGCTTGGATTTCGTCTGGCCGGACACCGCTCTTGAGTAGCCGCTGTAAGTTGTGGAACTTCCGCTGGTCACAAAGGCGCGCACTTTGTAGTAGAAGGTGGAAGATTCGGTAAGGTTGTCATCCACGTACTTATTGCTGTCCACCGACTTTAAGCGGGCATAAGTACCGCTTGAAGAGGTGGCGCGGTACACTATGTAACCGTTGGCGCCCGATACTTTATCCCAGTTCAGGGTGAGCTGGTTGTAGTTGCTCGTCTTTGCCGTGAGGTTGGAGGGCGTTGTTATGCCGTCCTTAGTCTGCCCGGCGACAGGGTCGCTCGTTACGCCCATAACGCGCTTGCCGTCAACGGTCCTGTAGGGCTTTATCTTGTAGTAATACTTCTGCCCTTTCGCCAGGCCGCTGTTAAGGTAAGAGAGCGTGCTGGCCGAAGTGATCGTCTTTATGTTCTTGTAGGGGCCTTCCTTTTCCGTCGCGCGGACAAGCATGTAGCCCGAAGCGCCTGTGGGTTTCTCCCAGGTGAGCTGTATGCTGTTCGCGCTCGCGCCCTTGGCCGTGAAGTTCTTGGGAGCGGCAACGAGCGGTACGCCCGACGTCTGGCTCATGCCTCCCTCGATTTTGCCTATGCTCATGTTGCGGAAGGGGATGACCCTGTAATAGTAGGTCTTGCCTGTGGTGAGGCCGCCTTCTTTATAGGTGACCGTGTTTGCGCCGGATACGGTGGAGACCTTCTTAAAGCCGCTCGAAGACGATTCTGAACGGTAGATGTCGTAACCGTGGCAGCCCGCGGATTTTTTCCAGCTGAGTTTAAGCGTATTGTAACCCACGCTCTGCGCCTTAAGGCCGGTGACCGCCGCGTTTACGGGAATGACGTCTTCCGCCGTAGCGCCCGAAAGGTCGACGTCCGTTGTGGGCTGCGAGTAAGAGACGACTTTATAGTAGTATGTCCGGCCGGTACTTAAACCGGCGTCGGCGAACATGTTTTCGTCGGCGGACGTTATTTCGCCCACCCGGGTATAAGTAGCGGTGGCGCTCTTCTCCGCGCGGTACACGTAGTAACCCGCCGCGTCCGTGCCGGCCGCCGTCCAGTTGAGTTCAATGCTATCGTAGCCTGTGCTGTCAGCGGTAAGCCCCTCGACGGGAGTCACGCCGCCTTCCGTCTTCGCCGAAACGGCGGAGGAAAGAAGGGATTCGGTGTTAGTAGAGCCCGATGTCTTGAAGGCGGAGATTTTGTAGTAATACGTCTGGCCCGTGGAAAGGCCGGTATCGGTGTAGCTTGTTGTGGCGGCGCTGTTTACCGTGCCTGCCTTGGCGTAAGAGCCGTCGGCTGAACTGGCGCGGTATACCGTGTAGCCGTTCATGCCGTCTTCCTTTGTCCAGGAAAGCTGTATGCTGCTGTCGCTTTTGACAACCGCCTTAAGACCGGCGGGCGGAGGGTAAGCGGCTGTCTGCGCGAGAGGGCCGGCTATGAATCCGGACTGTTTGGCGGATCCGCTGCCCTTGTAGGCGATTACTTTATAGTAGTATACGGTAGACTTGTTAAGGCCGCTGTCCACATAGGACGCGGTTCCGCTGGCCGGAATGGATGAGATCAGGCTGTATTCACCGTCAAAGCTGGCCGCGCGCGATACGTCGTAGCCGTCAGCGCCGGAGACTTTGTCCCAGGTAAGGGTTATGCTGTTTTCGCCGTTCCCTGTGGCCACAAGGTTTTCGGGGGCCGCGAGCTTGCTAACGATTCCCGTAACGCGCTCCAGCGCGGCCTGCGCGTTTACGTTGCCCCAGGCTGTCTGGGTATCGAAGCCGGGTGTGTAAAGGTCGGTCGCCGTTTGGGTAAGTATTGATTTCACCTGTGCGGGCGCTAACGAGGAATTAGCGTACAGCATCATCGCCGCCACGCCGCTCACCACGGGAGCCGCCATCGAAGTGCCGCTCTTGCTCTTGTACCCGCCGGGTATTGTGCTGTAGATGGACGATCCGGGAGCCGAGATGGTCTTTTTGCTTCCGAAATCGGAATAGCCGGCTTTGCTGTTTTCGCTGGTGTTCGTATAGTTTGTAGTCGCGATAACGTTTATGGTGGATTCGATATCGCCGGGATAGACCTGCGCGTCCGTCGCGTAATTACCGGAAGCGCACACGACGACCGCTCCCTTGCCGACAGCGGTGTCTATGCATTCTTTTAAGAGCCCGTCGTAAGAGGAGCCGGAAGTTTTGTAGCCCGCGCTAATGTTTAGCACCCTCGCGCCCTGGTTGACAGCGTAATTGACGCCCGCCATAAGGCTTACCGTGCTGGCGTAGGCGGTGGGCGAGTACACATTGACGGCGATCATCTCTAAGACCTGGTTTTTGCTGCCGCTGCCCGTGCCGGCAACCCCTATGGAGTTGTTGGCAACAGCGCCGATTATACCGGCGACGTGCGTACCGTGCTCTTCATAGCCGGAAGTCGGGTAGGGCTGAACAACTCCCGTGTATACGTCCGCGCAAAGGGAAGCGTTTATGTTGGGGGCGAGGTCGGGATGGGTTATGTCCGTCCTGTCGTCGATAACGGCCACCCTTATCTTGTTCTTGCTGCCCAGCGTATCGATTATGTCGCGGGCGGCGGAATCGTTTATTTTGTTAAGGTGCCAAAGGTTGGACGCGTACTCGTCGTTCAGAGCCGCCGCGGGGGCGATTTCGTCCACAGTCTCGGCTTTTTCGTAAAGGAAGTTGGGCTGCACATACGCCACCGACGGGTCGGAAGACATTTCGGCGACAGCCTGCTCAACAGTTTGGTCGACGGGGATGTTTACGACAGCCACAACGTCGTCCGTAGTGGTTTCCACAGTCCTCACCAATTCGGCCTCGTGGCGCATTATCACTTCGCCCATTGCGTTGGCTTGGGGAGGATTGAATACGACAAGCACCTCGCCGGGCACAAAGGGAAGGCCGGTGGAAGCGCGCTGCAACGCGGCCGCGTCAAACCCGGCTATTATGGGCATTGCCTTCTCGTTTATTGTGGAAAGAAAAGCAGCGAGCTGGTTTTGAAGATCGGCCGAATAGTATACTTTTAAAACGGCCTTAAGCATTTCCTCGAACTGGGCGTCGTCAGCGATGGCGTTGAGCATTTCAGCCGCCGCGGCTCCGTCCTGCGCCGCAAGCTCCAAGAGCTTGTCCATGGGAACGGCGGGGGAAGCAACGTTTCCGTTTTCATCAACCACGGCGTCCTGCTCTATAACCTCGACTTCGCCCGGAGGCACAACAGCCATGTCGCCGCCCGAAGGTTCCTCTATGACTATGCCGGGCTGCTCATCGGGATTGGCTGGCGCCGCGCCTCCATCGCCTGTTTCGGCTGGAGCCGGAGCTTCGGGTTGGGGCTCTGCGACCACGTCTCCCGCCACCACGGGGGGCTGCTCTTCGGCAAAAGCCGTTCCCGCGAGCGATAGCGCAAAGCAGAGCGCCAGGGCTATGGAGAGTATCCTTTTTATTGACCGATTCATTTTTCTTCTTTTACTCCTTTCGGCTGTCCGGACTGGCGTACCAGGCCGCGACGGGGTTAATTGGGGTTCCGGGCAGCGCGCCGCCCGGGGTTAAAATCGGGGCCATTTTTTTTCAATCAATTATTTCTGCCGGCATTGATATGCCTTCCGCGCAGCCGGCATCCACAGCGGTAAAAATGGCCCATTGGGCCATATCGCAGGTTCCTATTCCTCCCGCGATGCGCCGTATAACGATTTTAAGGCTGCCGCCGCTCCGGCTGACGCTCTCCACTTCGTGGCGGTAAGAACCGCTCGGCTCTTCGATGAGCGAGATCAGAAGCGTCTTTTCCGCAAAAAAGCTTTCGGTATAAGCAGCCGCGGCCTTCCGGAGCGAGGGGTCGCCCAAAGCGCCGCCCACGGCGTACTTTTCCTCGAAGCCGCGCACAAAACC
>JAVBSU010000144.1:0-10487 GCA_031556555.1 Christensenellaceae bacterium | reverse complement strand
AAACACCTCCGTAAACACATATATTCTTTATCATATTATATCCACGGTTTATTGTATTCGTACGCGAATTTACCTTTTGGCGGTTCGTGGTTGCACATTGATACCAACATCCGCTTTTCAAGCAAACCAGCCGCACGTACAGAACGCTTAAACCATTTATACCAGACTAGTTCAGCCCTGCCTCTGCTTATGCTTGGTATTCTGGCAGATAATCATCACTCTGCCTTTTCTTCTGATTATTTTACACTTCTCACATATCGGTTTAACCGACGGTCTCACCTTCATAACTCCGCCTCCTCAAATTATTAAAAGCTTATATAAATGGCTCAGGCTAGTTTTTGCCGCGCCATGTTATACGTCCCCTCGTAAGGTCGTAGGGCGATAATTCCACCGTAACTTTATCTCCGGGCAGTATACGGATATAGTTCATCCTGAGCTTACCGGATATGTGGGCAAGTATCTTGTGCCCATTCTCCAGTTCTACTTCGAATGTAGCGTTTGGATAGGTATCGGTTACGACTCCTTCCACTTCGATTACGTCGCTCTTCGACAAAACTTAATCCTCCTTTTGCGCAATGAGCCCGGTGTTTATTATCGCGCTCTTGAGCTCCGCGTCAAATACCTTTATATTATTATTGATCTTATCGGCTATGCCTTCAAGCACAATCGGCTTTAAGCTTAAGTGCTTGATTTTCTTCCGCTTGGGAGCCGCAAGCTTCCGCATGACGCCGTCCGCTATAAGAACGTAATGCTCGTCCACCACGGACGTTATCATATAGTACCGGCCTTTATCCCTGCCCTTTTTGGAGTACGCCACCCTCCCTATCTGGGCGGAGGGCAATGATTTTTCCAAATTTACTTCCTCCAACACGCGCCGCAATGGCGCTATTATCAGCCGGGAACCGTAAGGATTTCAGGGCCATTTTCAGTGACGGCCACAGTGTTCTCGTAGTGCGCGGAGAGCGAGTTGTCCTTCGTTATTACAAGCCAGCCGTCAGCCGCCCAGTAAACATCCTCGCCGCCCATGTTGACCATGGGCTCTATGCACAGCACCATTCCCCGCCGCAGCCTCGGGTTGGCCCCTTTAAAAGCGTAGTTCGGGACATCCGGCGCTTCGTGCAGCTTGCGCCCTATGCCGTGCCCCACCAGCGCCCTTACGACGGAGTAACCGTTCTTACTCGCGCAATTTTCCACCGCCTTTGATATATCGTTTAAACGGCGGCCTTCTTTAGCTTCGTTCATCCCGGCGTAAAAACAGTCCCTCGTCGCGCTTATGAGGCGCTTTGCTTCGCCGGATATATCCCCTACGCCCACGGTGCGCGCCATATCCGAATGGTAGCCGTCGAGCAGCGCCCCAAAGTCCAGGCTCAGTATGTCGCCGTCTTTAAGGATCTTATCCTTTGAGGGTATGCCGTGCACGACTTCCTCGTTAACGGAGGTGCAGACGCTGGCGGGGAACCCCCTGTAGTTCTTGAACGACGGCCACGCGCCTTTAGACACTATGAACTGTTCGGCTATTATGTCGAGCTGCGCCGTGCTTACTCCCGGTTTGACGTGCGAGATCAGTTCTTCCATGCAGCTGGCCGTAAGCTTTCCCGACCTGCGCATGAGTTCCAGTTCGGAAGATGACTTAATGCTTATCATTTCTCGCCGAGTATTTTGCAGATAAAGTCGGCTTCTTCGTCTATGGGCAGTGTTGCGTCCACGTTCCTCACAAGCCCCTTAACGCCGTAGTAATCGATGAGCGGCGCTGTTTTTTCCTCGTACACCCTGTAGCGCTCGCGCACGGTTTTTTCATTGTCGTCCGGCCTTGTTATGAGCCCGGCGCCGCAGGCCCCGCACGCGTTCGAGTTGTGCGTCTTTGACGAGTGAACCGTTCCGCACTCGCCGCATACCCTTCGCGCTACAGCCCTGTCAACTATGACGTCCTCGTCCACAACAAGATCTATGACCTTGTCTATCTTCATTATAGCGTCAAGTTCTTCCGCCTGTTTCCTGTTCCTCGGGAAGCCGTCCAGCAGCACTCCGCCCCTGGCGTCATCCATTGAGAAACGTTCTTTTATCATATCAAGTATGAGCTCATCGGGGACAAGTCCGCCGCTTTCCATGTATGTCTTGGCCTTCCTCCCGAGCCCGGTGTCCTGCTTGACGTGTTCCCTCAGCATGTCTCCCGTGGAGATATGTACCAGCCCGCAGCGCTTTGCCACGCGTTCCGCCATTGTTCCCTTTCCCGATCCGGGAGGGCCTAAAAATACAATATTCATGCTTATATCTCCTATAGCCTGTTAGTTCAAGAAGCCTTTGTAGTGCCTCATCAGCGGGGAAGCCCCCGCTGGCATACCGCGCGCACTCGTTCGTAAAAACCAGTGTTAATGCGCCCGCGTTCTCTAGTTCAAGAAACCCTTGTAGTGCCTCATCATCATCTGGGCCTCAAGCTGCTTTGTTGTCTCGAGCGCCACGTTGACCATAATCAGTATACTGGTTGCGCCGAACACGGTCGTAACGCCGGTAAGCACGGTGAACATGGTGGGCAGCGCCGCAACTACCGCCAGGAATATCGCGCCGAAGAGCGTTATCCTTGATAATATCTTCGCGAGGTAGTCGGAAGTCGGTTTGCCCGGCCTTATGCCCGGCACGAAGCCTCCGTTCTGCTGAAGGTTCTTGGAAACATCCACCGGGTTGAACGCGATCGTGGAGTAGAAGTACGAGAAGAAAAGTATCAGGAACGCGTAAACTATTATGTAGATGGCCGAACCGGGTCCGGCGTAAGTGTAGTACCATGCGGTAAATCCGCTCTCCGGCCAGAACTGGGCCAGCATGCCCGGGAAACTTATGATGGTAACCGCGAATATCAGCGGCATGACTCCGCCCTGGTTTACCTTCATTGGTATGTGCGTGCTCTGCCCGCCGTACATCTTGCGGCCCACAACCCTCTTCGCGTACTGCACGGGTATGCGCCTCTCGCCGAGGTCTACAAACGTGATGCCTATCACGATCAGCAACGCCACGCCTATCGTCGCTATAACCAGCCAGAAGTTCAAATCCCCGGCTATCATCCTTCCGAATATGCCGAATATCTCCTGCGGCATCTTGGCGAGTATGCTTATAAAGATCAACAGCGATATGCCGTTGCCTATACCTTTTTCGGTAATACGCTCGCCTATCCACATGATGAGCGCGGTACCCGCCGTCAAACAGGCCACAATGGTCACATAGGTGAACCAGGTGTAACCGGGTTCCATGGCGCTCGGCCCAAGGCTGGCCATTATGCCGATAGACTGCACAAGGCCGAGTATAACGCCGAGATACCTCGTTATTGAGGCTATCTTACGCCTGCCGTCGTCGCCTTCCTTCTGCATCCGCTCCAGCTTGGGTATGGCGATTGTAAGTAGCTGCATTATAATGGACGCGTTGATGTAAGGCACAATGCCCAGCGCGAATATCGTCAGGTTTGACAGCGATCCGCCCGAGAAAAGATCCAGGAATCCCAGGATGTCGTATTCGCCTACTTTTTGTGCTATATAGTCAACGTTAACGCCCGGAACCGGGATGTACGCGCCGATACGGTATACTAAAAGCATGAGCAGCGTAAACAGGATCTTTTGCCTTATCTCCGGAATCTTCCACGCGCTTGCCATGGTTTTAAACATTATACCACCTCTGCGCTTCCGCCGGCAGCCTCGATTTTCTCTTTAGCCGACTTCGTGAACTTCTTTGCCCTTACCGTCAGTTTCTTTTTGATATCGCCGCTGCCTAAAACTTTAAGCCCGTCCAGGCGCTTCTTAAGCTTACCCGCGCTCATGAACGCTTCGATATCAACGACCGAACCGTCTTCAAATATGCTGAAAGCGCTAAGGTCGACGACTGCGTATTCCTTTGCGAATATATTGGTAAAGCCCCTCTTTGGGAGGCGCCTCGACAGCGGCATCTGGCCGCCTTCGAAGCCCGGCCTCACGCCGCCGCCCGACCTTGATTTCTGGCCCTTCTGTCCTCTTGCGGAGGTTTTGCCAGTGCCGGAGCCTGTACCCCTGCCTATCCTCTTAGGCGCCTTTTTCGCGCCCCTCGCAGGGGATAATTCGTGTAATTTCATTATCGATCCTCCTCCTACTGTACTTCCTCCACGGACACAAGGTGTTTGACCGTAAATACCATACCCCTTATAGGCGCGTTATCCGGCCTTACTACTTCCTGCCCCATCTTTCTAAGGCCCAGCGCCTTCACAGTGTCTTTCTGGTTTTGCGCGTAGCCTATCGGGCTCTTTATCAGTTTTATTTTAAGTTTCATAAAGGGCCTCCTTACTGCAATTGGTCGACGGGTATGCCGCGAAGGCGCGCGACCTGCTCTGCCGACCTAAGATCCCTTAAGCCCTCAAGCGTCGCTTTAACGCAGTTTATCGGATTATTCGAGCCCTGCGATTTCGCCCTTATGTCTTTTATGCCCGCAAGCTCAAGCACGGCTCTGGCCGCGCCGCCCGCTATAACGCCGGTACCGGGCGCGGCAGGCATTAGAAGCATCCTGCCCCTGCCGAACTTGCCTATTGTTCCATGAGGTATACTCGTCCCCTTTATGGGCACGGTTATCATGTTGTGCTTTGCGCTCTGCACGGCTTTTCTTATGGCCTCGGGGATTTCCGTGGCCTTGCCCATGCCGACTCCCACGTGTCCGTCTTCGTCGCCTACGACAACGAGAGCTGAGAACCGGAAATTTCGTCCGCCCTTAACAACTTTGGCCACGCGGTTTATCGCGACCAGTTTTTCTTTCATATCGAGAGCGCCGGAATC
Source organism: Christensenellaceae bacterium (assembly GCA_031556555.1). Taxonomy (GTDB): domain Bacteria; phylum Bacillota; class Clostridia; order Christensenellales; family Christensenellaceae; genus UBA5399. The sequence goes on along the minus strand of JAVBSU010000144.1, from coordinate 5,706 downwards.
TACATCTCTATCTCTATTTCTTTGATCTCTTTGCACTTTTCGCCATACCTCCTATCAAAGCTTGAGACCGGCTGCGCGCGCGCCTTCGGCGACCTTAGCCACCCTGCCGGTGTAAAGATATCCTCCGCGGTCGAATACCACTTCGCTTATTCCAGCGCTGCCTGCCCTCTTGGCGGCGAGTTCGCCGACCAGCTTGGCCGCCTCGCTCTTGGACACTTCGTTTAATTTGTCCTTTATTTCCTTATCCAACGTGGAAGCCGAGGCCAGGGTATGCCCGTTCGTATCGTCTATGAACTGCACGTAAATGTTGTTGAGACTTCTGTAAACATTCATACGCGGACGGCTTGTAGTGCCGGAAATCTTGTTTCTTATGCGCTGGTGGCGCTTTTTTCTAATTTCGTTCCTGTCGCTTTTCTTAATCATTATACCGCCATGCCTCCTTCCTTACATTCCTGTCTTGCCGACTTTGCGGCGTACGTACTCGCCCTGGTACCTGATGCCTTTGCCCTTGTAGGGTTCGGGCGGCCGGACGCTTCTGATATTGGCGGCGGCCTGGCCCACGGCCTGCTTGTCTATGCCCTTGACTATGATGGTGTTAGCGTTTGGAACTTCAAAGCTTATGCCTTGGGGCGCTTCCATCTCAACCGGGTGGGAATAGCCCATTCCAAGGGTAAGCTTGTCACCCTGCAGCTGCGCCCTGTAGCCAACGCCGACTATTTCAAGCGTCTTTGTAAAACCGTCGGACACCCCGACTACCATATTGTTTAAAAGAGAACGCGTAAGGCCGTGCAGCGCCCTTATGTCTTTTTGCTCGGATGAACGGGTCAGCGTTATTACGCCGTCCTCCTGCTTTATGGTTATATCCTTTGAAAAGCTCGCTTTGAGCTCGCCGTTCTTGCCTTTCACGGTGGCGTCGTTATTGGGCGTTATGTTTACTGTAACGCCGGACGGGACGGTGATAGGCAGTTTTCCTATTCTAGACATTTACATGTTCCTCCCAATCACCATATATACGCCAAAACTTCGCCGCCTACCGATTCGCGGCGCGCCTGCGCGTCTGTTATTACTCCCCTGGACGTCGAGATTATAGCGATCCCAAGTCCGTTAAGCACTTTGGGGAGCTTGTCGTGCCGCGCGTAGACCCGAAGGCCGGGCTTTGATATCTTCTTAAGGCCGGTAATAACCTTTTCCCCGCCTGGCCCGTACTTCAGTTTTATCTTAAGCGTGCCCTGAATCCCGTCGTCCACAAACTCACAGCCCTTGATATAGCCTTCCTGCAGCAATATCTGGCCTATGGCCCTCTTCATGTTGGACGCGGGAACTTCTACTGTATCATGCTTGGCAATAAGGGCGTTCCTTATACGCGTAAGCATATCTGCTACAGAATCTGTAACCGGCATAGTTTTTCCTCCCTTTGTTTAATGCAGAATTGAGGATGCAGAATGCAGAATTATATTTGAAATTCTTTATTCCCCCACCGCCAAAAGGCCCACTCAATTCCTTATTATTTATGTTCTTTTTATTGCAGGTATGCCATTATGCGGATTTATTTAGGCCTTGGCCTTCAATTCTGCATTCTGCATTCTGCATTGTTAATTATTTCTTACCAGCTTGCTTTTCTCACGCCGGGGATCTGCCCCCTGTACGCGAGTTCCCTGAAGCATATGCGGCAGACGCCGTACTTTCTTAGAACAGAGTGGGGACGCCCACATATTTTACATCTTGTGTACTCCCTCGTGGAATACTTCTGCGGCCTCTGCTGCTTTAAGATCATGCTTGTCTTTGCCATAAAACCATATCCTCCTTAATGTGCGAACGGCATACCCATAAGGGTAAGCAGGTCTCTCGCCTCTTCGTCCGTTGCCGCCGTGGTCACGACTATTATGTCCATTCCCCTTATTTTGTCTATCTGGTCGTAGTTTACCTCGGGGAAGACGAGTTGTTCTTTGAATCCCATGGCAAAATTGCCCCTGCCGTCAAAGGATTTCTGCGAAAGTCCGCGAAAGTCGCGAACCCTGGGTATGGCAACGCTTATCATCCTGTCCAAAAACTCGTACATACGGTTGCCCCTAAGGGTGACCTTCGCGCCAATCTTCATGCCTTCACGCACTTTAAAGTTGGCGACCGACCTTTTGGCAATCGTCACGACAGGCTTCTGGCCGGATATGACGGTAAGGTCAGCGACGCCCGACTCAAGGCCCTTAACGTTGTCCTTGGCGTCGCCCATGCCCATGTTTATAACGACCTTCTCCAGCCGCGGCACCTGGTTTATGTTTTTATAGTTAAATTTTTTCATCATGGCGGGTACGATGTCCGCCTTGTATTCATCTTTTAATCTCGGCATTTTTAACCCTCCCGCGCCTTAGAGTTCGGCTCCGCATTTTTTGCAAACGCGGACCTTTTTGCCGTCTTCTACCTTGTGGCCCACTCTCGTCGCCTTGGAGCACTTCTGGCAGATTACCATGACGTTTGAGATGTCAACCGGGACTTCCTGCTTTATTATGCCGCCGGGAGTCCTCTGGTTCCTGGGCTTCTTGTGCTTTGTCGCCATGTTGACCGCTTCTAAGACAACCCTTTTCTTGGCGGGGATCACTGTTAGCACCCTGCCGCGGCTTCCCTTTTCCTTACCGGTTATAACAACGGCGGTGTCGCCTTTTTTAATTTTTAAACTGTTAGCCATTACTATTGCCTCCCCGGTCTCAAAGCACTTCGGGCGCGAGACTTATTATTTTCATGTAGTCCCTGTCCCTAAGTTCCCTCGCCACGGGCCCGAATATACGCGTGCCCCTGGGCTGCCTGTTCGCGTCTATTATGACCGCCGCGTTCTCGTCGAACTTTATGTATGTGCCGTCGCTTCTTCTTACTCCGCTCTTCGAGCGCACTATAACGGCTTTGATAACGTCTTTTTTCTTTACTACGCCGCCCGGCGTCGCAGTCTTCACAGAGGCGATAATGACATCTCCGATGTTGGCCGACTTCTTGACGCTGCCGCCCGTCACCCTTATGCACTGAATGACTTTCGCCCCGGAATTGTCCGCAACCTTAAGGCGTGTTTCCGGCTGTACCATCCTCGTATCCTCCTAAATCTGATCCCATAAGGATATGGGATAGTTTTTTACTTTGCTTTCTCGACTATTTCCACCATACGCCATCTCTTGTCCTTAGATAAGGGACGCGTCTCCATAAGCCTGACCCTGTCGCCCACGCCGCATTCGTTTTTCTCGTCGTGCGCCTTGAGCTTGTTGGTAAAGTTTACCGTTTTGCCGTACAGGGGATGCTTTTTCTTGGTTTTGATGGCGACAACAATGGTTTTGTCCATCTTGTCGGATATGACGGTACCAATCCTTGTTTTCCTGTACCCTCTCTCGTTACCTTCCATGCTATTCCTCCTACTTTACGGCGCCGTTTGCCTTAAGCTCGTTTTCGCGAATGATCGTTTTGACCCTTGCTATATCCTTCTTTACGTTCTTTATACTGGACGGATTGTTGAGCTGTCCCGTAGCCAGTTGAAAACGCAGGTTAAAGAACTCCGACTTCAGGTCACCCAGCTTTTGTGTAAGCTCTTCGCTGCTAAGTTCACGTATCTCTTTAGTTTTCATCCGGCTCACCACCTGCCACGTTATTTTCTTCCTCACCGGAAGAAGTAAGTTCGTCCTCATAGAGCACGCTGGGTTTGCCCATTTCGATGTTCTCGTTGGTGCCTATCAAAAATTTGCTCTTTATCGGGAGCTTGTGCGCCGCGAGCATGAGTGATTCGCGCGCGACTTCTTCGCTTACGCCCGCGATTTCGAACATCACCCTGCCCGGCTTTACGACGGCCACCCAGTATTCGGGCGAGCCTTTACCGCTTCCCATACGGGTCTCGGCGGGCTTTTCCGTAACAGGCTTGTGGGGGAATATCTTTATCCACACCTTACCGCCCCTCTTCATGTGCCTCGTCATAGCTATACGGGCGGCTTCTATCTGATTGCTGGTTATCCAGCCCGGCTCCATGGCCACAAGGCCGTACTGGCCGTAATTAACTACGTTACCGCGCGTCGCCTTTCCCTTCATGCGCCCGCGGAAAACTCTTCTGCGCTTAACCCTTTTTGGCATTAACATTTTTCTTGCCTCCTTCCGCCGAAGGTTTTGCCCTGTCTTTCAGGGGATTGCCTAAAATCTCACCTTTGTATATCCAGACTTTTACGCCTATTTTGCCGTAAGTCGTGTTCGCCTCGCTAAAGCCGTAGTCGATGTCCGCCCTAATTGTCTGCAGGGGAATGGAACCTTCGTGGTACTGCTCCGTCCTGGCGATTTCCGCGCCTCCAAGGCGCCCGGCGCACATTATTTTAATGCCGTCCGCCCCGAGCTTCATGGTGCGGCCAATGCTCTGCTTCATGGCGCGCCTGAAAGATATACGCTTTTCAAGCTGCTGCGCTACCTGCTCGGCCACGAGCTGCGCGTCAAGGTCAGGCCTTTTGACTTCGATTATATTGACGACGACGTTCTTGCCCGTGAGCTTTAAAAGGTCGTTCTTTAATATCTCGACGCCTGTGCCGCCTTTGCCGATCACTATGCCCGGCTTGCCCGTGTATATGTTTACGGAAACTTTGTTCGCGGCGCGCTCGGTCTCAATTTTGGAGATACCGGCCGCGTAAAGCTTATTTTTCAAAAACTTGCGGATCTTGTCGTCCTCGACTAGAAAATCCGCGAACTTGGATTTTTTTGCCGTCCACCTGGCGTCCCAGTCCTTTATAACACCGACCCGAAACCCGTGCGGATGTACTTTTTGGCCCATCGTATACCTCCTTATTTAACCTGATCCAGAATTATCGTTATGTGGCTGGTCCGCTTCCTTATGCGGGTTGCGCGGCCCTGCGCCCGCGGGCGGAACCTTTTTAACGTGGGTCCCTGATCCGCGTATACTTCAGCCACAAAGAGCGAATCCGTGTTAAGGTTAAGATTGTTTTCCGCGTTAGCTATCGCGGAATTCAATAATTTTGCAACAGGTTCCGTGGCTCCGTTGGGAGTCGCGGCCAAAACGGCCTTCGCGTCCGCCACGGCAAGCCCCCTTATGAGGTCTATCACCGTCTTCACCTTACGGGAGGAGATGCGGATGTACTTCGCTATGGCCTTAGGCCTCTTATCTTTTTCTTCCTGCCGCTGCGCGGCTTTTTCTCTTTGTCTTGTAGCCATTTACTGCCTCCTTCCGCCTATCTCGACGATTTTTCGCCGGCATGTCCCCTGAACGTACGCGTTGGGGAGAACTCCCCAAGCTTGTGTCCGACCATATCTTCGGTCACGTACACGGGCACGAACTTCCTGCCGTCATGCACGCCTATCGTATGCCCCACCATATCGGGGAATATCGTTGAAGCGCGCGACCATGTTTTGAGCACTTTTTTCTCGTTTTTCTCGTTCATCTGCTGTATTCTCATAAGCAGCTTTTCACTTATATACGGTCCCTTTTTTACCGACCTGCTCATACTGGCAAATTCTCCTTTACGACTTTATCAGTTATATGCTATTTGGTGTTCCTGCGCTTCACGATGAACTTATCCGACTGCTTTTTCTTCTTGCGCGTCTTGTATCCAAGCGTGGGCTTGCCCCATGGGGTCACAGGCCCCGGCCTGCCTATGGGCGAGCGTCCCTCGCCGCCGCCGTGCGGATGGTCGTTGGGGTTCATGACGGAGCCGCGCACCGTGGGCCTCACGCCCATGTGGCGCT
>JAVBSU010000060.1:0-2800 GCA_031556555.1 Christensenellaceae bacterium | reverse complement strand
ACTAATCACTGATTGAAATGCCGATAGATTCACGAGGATTTTTTTCGTGATGCGAGGCGCGGACGCGCAGGCGTAGCTGTAGCTACGTCAAGTGCCCGCAACGCCGCAGCGCGGAAAAAAGACCGTAAAGATGAGGTGTTTTAATTAGTGGTTAGTATAAGTTGTTTTAAACCGCTTGTAGTTTTACATCCACATTTCCCCGGGTAGCCTTGGAGTAGGGGCATACAACGTGCGCCTTTTCAAGGTACTCCTGCATTTTCTCCTTGGACACTCCCTCGGCGCTTCCCTCTATCTCAACGCCTATTACGTAGTCTTCCGGCCCCTGCTCGTAAAGGGACACGGTAACCGAAACCGTGCTGGGCGCTTTGATTTTATCCTGCAGCAAAACCATCTCCAGAGCACTGTTAAAGCAGGAACTGTACCCGGCCGCGAATAACTGTTCGGGGTCGGTTGCCTTGGGGTCTGTTCCATGGGGGGCCATCTTCAGCGACAGCGATTTATCCGGGGAGGAAACCTCGCCCGAACGGCCTCCAACATTTGTCATTTTTGTGGAAAAGAGCTTTTTCATTGAATGATGTTCCTTTCAAAAAATATTATTACATATGTTTACTATATAAACTCCGCGCATCAGGATTAAACTTTTCATCAAAACACAAACCCATCCGTATGCTATACTAAGGATATGGACATAGACGCGCTGCTCAACGAGCTTACAATAGAAGAAAAAGCGGCTCTGCTCTCCGGAACGGATTTTATGCACACCAATCCAGTCCCCCGTCTGGGCATCCCTTCGCTATGCATGGCGGACGGCCCGCACGGGCTGCGCAGGCAGCCGCGAAAGACCGCCGATAACGGCATCAGCCACAGCGAGCCCGCCACTTGCTTCCCCACCGCCGCGACCCTGGCTTCGAGCTGGAATGTGGATTACGCCCGCAAAATGGGCGAGGCTATCGCGGACGAGTGCCTCTATTACGGCGTCAACATACTCTTAGGGCCGGGCGTGAATATAAAGCGCAACCCACGCTGCGGGCGCAATTTCGAATACTATTCGGAAGATCCGCTTTTGACCGGGGCGTTTGGGTCGGCCTTTACGCGGGGCGTGCAAAGCCGTGGCGTGGGCGTCTCGGTAAAGCATTTTGCCGGAAACAACGCGGAGAATTTCCGTTTTACCGGCGAATCCGTAATAGACGAACGCGCGCTGCGTGAAATATATTTGCGCGCTTACAAGAAAATCGTCACTGAGGCGGCTCCGTACACCATGATGTGCGCATACAACCGTTTGTGGGGCGCATTTTGTTCGGAGAACAAGAGGCTGCTGACCGATATCCTGCGCGCTGAATGGGGCTTCGGCGGCCTTGTTATGACGGACTGGGGCGCTGCAAATGACCGCGTTGCCGGCGTTGCCGCCGGGCTCGACCTTGAGATGCCGGGCAGCACTGCCATATGCCGTAAAAGCATCATCGGCGCGGCCAAAAGCGGCGCGCTGTCCGAAGACTGCTTAAACGCCGCGGCGCGCAATGTCCTTGTGCTCATAGAGCGCTGCGGGCGGCAGGAAAAGAGCTATGTTCTCGATACGGAAGGACACCACGCGCTGGCGGGCGATATCGCGCGGGACGGCGCTGTGCTCCTTAAAAACGGCGGCGTCCTGCCGCTCAACAGAAATCAGAAAATATTGGCGGTTGGCGGCCTGTTCGGTAAAATGCGCTACCAGGGCGCGGGCAGCTCCATGATATACCCCACCCTTCTCACCACCGCAAAGGACGCGTTCGACTCAAGGAATATAGATTACCGCTTCGAACGGGGCTATGTGGAAAGCGGCGAAGAGAAGTATCCGGCCTTGGTAAGCAGTATGGTTGAAGCGGCGAAGGACTGCGATACAGCCATATTCTTTGGCGGGCTGACCGATTATGTGGAGGGGGAAGGCGGCGACCGCGCGGACATGCGCCTGCCGCACAACCAGCTTGAAGCGATGGACGCCCTCATAAATACGGGCGTTCGGGTGGTAGTCGTGCTGTTCGGCGGTTCACCAGTCGAACTTCCCTTCGCGGACGATGTTGCCGCAATACTAAACATGTACCTTCCCGGGCAGAACGGCGGCGAGGCGGCGGCCGCGCTCCTGTTCGGCGAAGCCAATCCCAGCGGCAAGCTGACCGAGACGTGGCCGCTAGAGTACGGGGACGTGCCCTTTGGGAAAGAATACTCCACCAGCGAGGTCGAGCTTTACCGCGAAAGCATTTTCGTCGGCTACCGCTACTACCAGACGGCGCGCAAGCGAGTGCGCTACCCTTTCGGTTACGGCCTGAGCTACACGTCGTTCGAGTATGCGGACATCGGGGTCAGGGAAGACGGCGGGACAATATGCGTGAGCTGTAATGTCACGAACACCGGCGGGCGCGACGGCGCGGAGATCGTGCAGCTCTACATGCGAAACCAAAAGAGCAGCGTGCCCAAGCCGCTACGGGAGCTACGGGCGTTCGGCAAAACTTACTTGAAAGCGGGAGAGGCAAAGCGCGTGGAACTGCGGTTCGCGCGTTCGGACCTCGCCTATTATAACGTGGCCGCCGGGGCGTGGGTGCTGGAAAACGGGAGTTACACTCTCGAAATAGGCGCTTCCTGCGAGGATATCCGGCTCGCCGCAACGTTCACCGTGGCGGGCGAAAACGAAGCGCCTCCGCCTTACGGCGATGACGTCATGGAAGCTTACGGCAAGCCCGGTGATTTCAACGTTAGCGACGCGGTTTTCGAAAAGCTCACCGGCCGCCCGCTGCCACGGCCGCGGCCCAAGCTGCCGCTGCACATG
>JAVBSU010000111.1:0-4712 GCA_031556555.1 Christensenellaceae bacterium | reverse complement strand
TTGAGCGCGTTTTCGGGCAGAGACCTGTCCGTATAGCCCAAATCCTGTGGTATGGCTTCGTTGAATATGACCCGGCCCGTAGTAGTTGAGATAATGCCGGACCGCATTTCACCGTCTACTTCTTTTGCTATTCTGATATTTACCAGCGCCTGCAGGTCGATGTTGCCCGTATGATACGCCAGTATCGCTTCGTCAGGATTGGCGAAGTAGCTGCCTTCGCCCTTCGCGCCTTCTTTTACTATGGTCAGGTAGTAAGAACCTATTACCATATCCTGCGTGGGCGAAACGACCGGGCGGCCGTCCTGCGGCTTAAGTATATTGTTGGCGGCGAGCATGAGGAAGCGCGCTTCCGCCTGCGCTTCAACGGACAGCGGAACGTGAACTGCCATCTGGTCGCCGTCAAAGTCGGCGTTGTAGGCCGTGCAGGCCAGAGGATGCAGCTTTAACGCGCGGCCTTCCACAAGCACGGGCTCGAACGCCTGTATGCCCAGCCTGTGCAGCGTGGGGGCGCGGTTTAGCAGCACCGGGTGCCCCTGTATGACTTCTTCCAGAACGTCCCAGACTTCCGGACGCACTTTTTCAACCATGCGCTTGGCTGATTTTATATTGTGCGCGAAACCTTCTTTAACCAGTTTCTTCATTAAGAAGGGTTTGAAGAGCTCCAGCGCCATCTCCTTCGGGAGGCCGCACTGGTACATTTTAAGCTCGGGGCCGACAACGATAACAGACCTTCCCGAATAGTCCACGCGCTTTCCAAGGAGGTTCTGCCTGAACCTTCCCTGTTTTCCACGGAGCATATCCGACAACGACTTTAAGGGGCGGTTGCCCGGGCCGGTAACCGGCCTGCCACGCCTTCCGTTATCTATGAGCGCGTCCACCGCTTCTTGCAGCATGCGTTTTTCGTTGCGCACGATTATATCCGGCGCCCTAAGCTGAAGCAGCCTTGAGAGCCTGTTGTTGCGGTTTATTACGCGGCGGTAAAGGTCGTTGAGGTCGGACGTGGCGAACCTGCCGCCGTCCAGCTGCACCATAGGCCGCAGCTCGGGCGGTATCACGGGCACAACGTCCATTATTATCCATTCGGGCTTGTTACCCGACTGGCGGAAAGCTTCAACAACTTCCAGCCGCTTTATGGCGCGTATGCGCTTTTGGCCGGTGGAATTTTTGAGCTCTTCCCTAAGCTCCTTAGCATTCGCCTCAAGGTCGACGTTTTTAAGCAGTATTTTAACTGCTTCCGCGCCCATTCCGGCTTCGAAAGCTTCTTCGCCGAATCTCGACTGCGCTTCCCTGTACTCTTTGCCCGTCAGAAGCTGCTTGTACTCAAGCCCGGTCTCGCCGGGGTCGGTTACTACGAAGGCAGCGAAATACAGTATTTTTTCGAGGGAGCGGGGAGACATGTCCAAAAGAAGCCCCATGCGTGAGGGTATGCCTTTAAAATACCAAATGTGGGAGACAGGCGCGGCCAGCTCGATATGCCCCATGCGCTCACGCCGGACTTTCGCCCGAGTGACCTCAACGCCGCATTTGTCGCACACTATTCCCTTGTAGCGTATCCTCTTGTACCTTCCGCAATGGCATTCCCAGTCCTTTGTAGGGCCAAAAATACGTTCGCAAAAGAGGCCTTCCTTTTCCGGCTTTAAAGTACGGTAATTAATGGTCTCGGGCTTTTTCACTTCGCCGTGCGACCATTCCCTTATTTTTTCCGGAGAAGCGAGGCTTATTTGTATGGAATCAAAAGTATTGAGTTCAAACAAAGTGTTAATCCACTCCTCTCAAATATATAAAACTAAAAAAACTCATCAAATTATTTAACACCACCCATCCGCCCGCTGCGTTAACGGGCGGACAGGATATCTTTTAAATATCGTCTTTATCAAGATCCATGCCAGAGGTATCTATCGACGGGCCCATGTCAAGGTCGTCATCCTCCAGTTCGGGCAGGAGCTCGTCTTCGTTAAAGCTGTCAAAGTCGATATCTTCATCGTCAATCAGGCCTATGTCGGGCAGGTCGAGTTCGTCTATGGAGAGGTCGTCAATGCCCTCTATAACCATGTCGTCCGTGTTTAGCTCGGCCTGTTCATCCGGAACATCCTCGATGCCCGCTATGTTTATGTCGAGAGGCAGGCCCTCATCCTCATCCGTATCCTTGATTTTTATCTCGCCCCTGTCTTCGGAGAGCACCCTTATATCGAGTCCGAGGCTTTGCATTTCCTTTATGAGAACCTTGAACGACTCTGGAACTCCCGGCTCGGGTATGTTCTCACCCTTGACGATGGCTTCGTATGTCTTTACGCGCCCCACAACGTCGTCCGACTTGACGGTCAGTATTTCCTGGAGCGTGTTTGAAGCGCCGTAGGCTTCGAGCGCCCAAACTTCCATTTCACCGAAGCGCTGCCCGCCGAACTGGGCTTTACCCCCAAGAGGCTGCTGCGTGACCAGCGAGTACGGGCCTGTAGACCGTGCGTGTATCTTGTCGTCCACAAGGTGGTGTAGTTTCAGTATGTACATGTAGCCAACCGTTACGCGGTTTTCGAACGGCTGCCCGCTTCTTCCGTCGTAAAGCGTGGTTTTGCCGTCGTCCGAAATCCCGTTCTGGCGGAGCATGTTTTCTATGTCTTCCTCGTTCGCCCCGTCGAACACGGGCGTAGCTATCTCTATGCCCTGCGTCTTAGCCGCCATTCCGAGGTGGACTTCCAGCACCTGTCCAATATTCATTCGGGAAGGCACGCCAAGAGGGTTTAGAACTATGTCGAGCGGAGTGCCGTCCGGCAGGAAGGGCATGTCTTCCATCGGCATTATGCGCGATATAACGCCCTTATTGCCGTGGCGTCCCGCCATTTTATCACCGACCGAAATCTTACGCTTCTGCGCTATGTATACGCGCACCAGCTTGTTCACGCCAGCGGTGAGTTCGTCTTTATTTTCCCGCGTGAACACTTTGACGTCCACGATTATTCCGCCCTCGCCATGGGGGACGCGTAGCGAAGTGTCCCTGACTTCACGCGCTTTTTCGCCGAATATCGCGCGAAGCAGCCGCTCTTCCGCCGTCAATTCCGTCTCGCCCTTAGGCGTAACTTTCCCGACGAGTATGTCGCCCGCACGGACTTCCGCGCCTATGCGTATTATGCCGCCAATATCGAGGTCCTTTAGCGCGTCCTCGCCAACATTGGGAATGTCGCGGGTTATTTCCTCCGGTCCGAGCTTTGTGTCACGCGCCTCGGCTTCGTACTCTTCTATGTGTATTGACGTTAAAACGTCGTCTTTGACCAGCCGCTCGGATATGAGCATGGCGTCTTCGTAGTTATAGCCTTCCCAGGTCATGAAGCCCACGAGAAGGTTTTTGCCCAGCGCCATCTCCCCGTTTTCGGTGGAAGGCCCGTCCGCTATCACCTGGCCCTCTTCCACCGCCTGTCCTTCGTAGACTATGGGCAGTTGGTTTATGCAGGTGCCCTGGTTGGATCGGGCGAACTTTATCAGTTGGTAGTCGCTTACCGTGCCGTCGTTGTTCGCTACGGCTATCTTACGCGCCGAGACGTTTTTGACCACGCCCGCCTTTTTGTTTATTACCAGCACGCCGGAATCGTAAGCGGCCTTGTACTCCATGCCCGTGCCGATCACCGGCGCTTCGGGTATCATGAGCGGGACAGCCTGCCTCTGCATGTTGCAGCCCATGAGGGCGCGGTTGGCGTCATCGTTCTCAAGGAAGGGGATAAGCGACGCGGCGACAGAAACGAGCTGCTTTGGCGAAACGTCCATGGCGTCCACTTCGTCCCTCGGCACTTCAACTATTTTTTCCAGCACGCGGCACATGGCGCGTTCGTGCACAAAGTGTCCGTTATCGTCTATGAGCTCATTCGCCTGCGCGACAACAAGGTTGTCTTCCGCGTCGGCGGTCATGTATTCCACCTGGCTGGTGACTATATCTTTTTTTCGGTCGAACCTTCTGTACGGAGTTTCTATGAAACCGTACTCGTTTATTTTAGCGTAGGTCGAAAGCGAACCGATAAGGCCTATGTTCGGGCCTTCCGGCGTTTCTATAGGGCACATACGGCCGTAGTGGCTGTGATGGACGTCCCTGACGTCGAAGCTCGCGCGGTCGCGGTTGAGCCCACCCGGGCCGAGGGCCGAAAGCCTTCTCTTGTGCGTGAGTTCCGCGAGGGGGTTCGTCTGGTCCATGAACTGCGAGAGCTGAGACGACCCGAAAAATTCCTTTATGGAAGCAGTCACCGGGCGGATGTTTATAAGGTTGGATGGCGTGGCCATATCCATGTCCTGGATGGACATCCTCTCCCTGACAACCCTTTCAAGACGAGTCAGGCCGACCCTTATCTGGTTTTGCAGGAGTTCTCCCACAGACCTTAAACGGCGGTTGCCGAGATGGTCAATATCGTCCACTACCCCGAGTCCGTACTTAAGGCCCAGGAAGTAGTTGGCGGACGCGAATATATCTTCTTTTATTATGTGCTTGGGGATGAGCCTCGGAAGGTTCTCCTTTATCATTTCCCTGAGCAGCTTTTTATCGCTTCCGTACTCGTTTTTAAGTTCCTTCAGCGCCGGATAATAAACTTTTTCATTTATGCCGGCAGTCTCGGGCTTGAAGTCTAGGTGCTTTGACGCGTCTACGAAATGATTGCCGTGTACGCGCACCACGTTTTCACCTGTGAGCACATCGACCTGGTTTATGCCAGCGTTCTCTATGGCCAGCGCCTGCT
>JAVBSU010000223.1:0-4786 GCA_031556555.1 Christensenellaceae bacterium | reverse complement strand
TCCTCCCTGTCCACGGGCGCAATGTAACCGCTATCCGGTGTATGCGCCACTTTAAAACCCGGCCAACTTCAGGACATAGTCCACACAACGTTCCATATCTTCCAGCATTACATACTCTTCCTTCGAGTGTACTTTCATCATGCCCGTAGATATCTTTAAGGTCTGGCCGCCTCTTTGCGCGAATATTTGCGCGTCCGAACCCGCTCCTGTTTTCCCCAGCGAGAACTCCAGCCCCGCCTTTTGCGCCGCCGACCTGGCGTACGATACGATCGCCGCGTCCTCTTTTGTATAAAATCCGTCGCAGTCATTCTTTACGTCGATTTCGCATTTTATGCCGGTGCGCGCGGAAAAGCCCTCGCAGGTTTTCACCATTTCATTTAACACCGGGCCCGCCTGCCCGTCCTGTGCCAGCACGCCGCCTTTAATAATTGTAAGGTCGGGCACCGTGTTGGGGTTTTGCGGCGCGTATATGCTTTGCACGTTTACAAAACAGCCGTCCGAAACCCTTCCTTTGGGCAGCGCGGCCAGCAGTTCGCCTGCCGCCACAACTGCGTTTACACCATTGTTCCCGCTGGCGTGGGACATTTTGCCGTACACCTTGATCCCAAAAGAATCCTGGCTTGCGCCGCGGTTGACAGTGTAGCCCACCGGAACTCCGCCGCTGTCCACAACAAAGGTATAGGCGCCTAAAAAGTGGCGCTCATCGAGATGCTTTGCACCCAAAAACCCGTCTTCCTCACATGTTGTAAAGACAAAGTGCACGTCCTCCGGGATGCCGCCAGTATCCCGCATCCGCGCCATGGCTTCAAGCAGTACCGCCACGCCGCTCTTATCGTCTATGCCCAGCACGCCGCCGCCTTTGGCGCTCACCCTGCCGTTTTCGCGCAGCACGTTTTTTCTTTCATATATATATACACTGTCCATGTGCGCGCAAAAACAGATTCTCGCCCGCCCCTGCGCAGCGGTTATAAGGTTGCCGCAATCGCAACCTGTAACGCTTGCGCTGGCATCTTCACAGCACTCTATATCCAGCCCCGAAAGAAAGCTTTTAATTATATCCGCCGCCGGTTTTTCATTGAAAGAAGGGGAGTGCGCGTTGAGAAGGTCCTCGAAAACCCGGTACATCCTCTCTATACTCATGCTTTTATGCCCTTTCCTTTGGCAGCCTCGTGGCGGACGAGGCCATGCATCCACTCACTGAGCAAAGGGTAGAGTTCCGCATACTTATCCACGTAATACTTATATTCTTCGTGCCGCCCCAAATCCGGCGTGATCTTGTCCACGACTTCCGTCATATTGTCCACGGCGCTTACAATGCCGCCGTATACGCCGCCGGCGACAGAACCTAAAATCGCCGCGCCAAGCACGGGCGCTTCCGCAACTTTTGGTATGTTGATATTTATATTGCTGACGTCGGCATGCGTCTGCATCCAGAACCGGCTCTTCGTAGCCCCTCCGCAGGCGTAAACGTCCGTAAGGTTGATGCCGTTTTCCCTCATAAGCCTGAAAATCACTTCGCTGCCGTAGCATACGCTCTCTATAAGCGCTTTGTATATGTGCACCGGCGAATGCATAAGCGACAGCCCGCCTATCATGCCGCGTACTTCCCCGTCGACATAGGGTGCGCGGCAGCCCTGGAAGTAGTCCATGCATATAAGGCCGTCGGAACCTATGGGGAGCTTCTCCGCCTCCCTGTTCAGCGCGCCGTACAAGCTGCCGTACTCATCAGGCTTAATGCTGCCCGGAAGGCTGTTTTTCATCCAGTTTACTATGGAGCCTGTGGACGCCTGCCCCGCTTCCATCAGGCCGTAGCCTTCCACAATGGCGTCCGGGAAACTGCCGAACATGCCCTTTAAGTGCGTCTCCTCTTTTGTCAGAAAGCAAAACAGGTGGGACGAACCCGTAATCATAGCCGCGCGCCCTTCGCGCACAACTCCCAGCGCCATCGTGCCGACATAGGCGTCCGCGCCGCCCTCGGCCACGGGTATCCCTTCTATAAGGCCAAGGTCGTCCGCCGCCCGCTTTGTCAGTTTTCCCAGCGTGCCGCCCAATTTAACGACATCGGAGGGGATTTTAGGCATCACGTCATCCAGCCCTATAATGTCGAAAAAACCCGTTTGCCAGCCTCCGTTCGCATTGTCGTAGTACCACCTCGTGCTGGCGTCGTTCATGTTTTTGGCAATCCTGCCGGTAAGCTTATACCCCAGCCAGTCCTCGCATTCAAGTATGTATGCCGCCTTGTTGTATATTTCCGGGGCGTTTTCCTTGAGCCACAGCGCCTTGTGCGGCATCCACTCCGCGCTGGCGTTGCCAAAGCCCGTGCACTTCATTACCGGGTGCTTCGTCTCCGCCGCGCGCCGCGCCTGGTCAGCCGCCCGCACGTCCATCCACATGATGGCGTTACACAGCGGCTCCATATGCTCATCCAGGAACACCAGCGTACACGCGGTAGTGTCTGTTCCGATACCGGCAATATCTTTAACGTCTATATTCCCGTCCGATATGGCGCGTTTAGACGCTATGCACAGCGACGACCACCAATCCGACGGGCGCTGCTCCGCCCAGCCCTGCCTGGGCGTTATGAGTTCATAGGGTTCGTCCCGGAATATCACTTCGTTGCCTTTAAGGTCGAAAATACCTACACGCACGCTGGTGGTGCCAAAGTCTATTCCCAGTACATACTTTGCCATTTAAGGCCTCCTAGTTAAGTTTTCTTACTATTATATCCTGTCCGTCAATACAGTTGCCAGGATTATTTGCGAAATCCGCGATTATCCTGCCCACCGCGTCCGGCTTCATCATGCCTTTTACGTCTTCGTCCGGGCAAAGGCCGCTGCGCATAGCCGTGTCGCAACGCCCCGGCGATACGTTGAAAACTTTTATACCGTAATCCGCCAACTCGTGCGTCAGCGTGCGCGAAAAACCTATTACCGCGGATTTAGACGAAGCGTAGGCTATCCAGTTCGGCCGGGGAGTCGATCCCGACGTGGACGCCACGTTTACTATGACCCCGCCCGTCTCCTTCATGCATTCCGCCACAGCCTGCGTAAGGTTGAACATCGTCATTATGTTTATCTCGAAAGTAAACTTGAAAAGCTCGAGCGGCGTATCAAAGAAAGGGCACTCTTTCGCGAAGCCCGCAATGTTTAGCAGCGCGTCTATGCTTTTGAAACGTTCGTACGTATCTTTTACGATATCCCTTACCATATCGTGCTGGGTAATGTCCTGGTCGTAAAGCACTATTTCCTTTGCTTCGCCAATTTTCCGGCGCATCTGCCGTTCCGTTTCCTTAAGGTCTTCCATACCCAACGAAAGCAGCACAAACTTATCGTAATGCGGGCTGTCAGCCAGGTTTATGGCGGAAGCCCTGCCGATACCCGTGCCCGCACCCGTTATTATACATGTTCCCATTGATATCCCCCTGTGTCTTTACTTGAAGAATTTAAGTTCGGTCCGTGACGCTGATATGGCGACAGCGGCTATCATCACAGCGCCTTTGGCCATGTCCTGCAAGAAATACTGCCAGCCTATCAAGTTGAGGCCGTTTGAAAGTATGCCCAGCAGGAAGACGCCAACTATGGTGCCCAGCACGTTGGCCCGGCCAACCCGGATCGTCGTCATTCCGATAAAAACAGCGCTCATCGCCTCCATCGTGTAGGTGTCGCCTGCGGTCGGCTGTCCGCTTCCCAGTCGCGCGGCCAGGAGTATGCCTGCGAAAGAAGAAAATATGGAGCATATCATCATGGCGAAGAATTTGTACTTTCGGGTATTGATACCCGAAAGCCTCGCTGTCTGGTCGTTGCCGCCCGTCGCATAGATGTACCGGCCTATAAGCGTTTTATTCAGTATAAAGTATGTGACGACGATAAAGATCAGCATAATGATAACCAGGAAAGGTATGCCCGCCACGCTCTGCTGGCCTATGAACTGGTATACTTCAGGATTGTTGCCGTAAAGCGCCTTGCCGCCGCTGTACATATACACGAGGCCCGTCACTATGGACTGCATGCCCAGCGTAACGATGATAGACGGTATCCTTGTCAGGGTCGTTATCGCGGCGTTTAACGCGCCTACTCCCGCGCCCATTAACAGTACCAGCAGTATTGCCACTCCGGGGGACAGGCTTTGTCCCGAAACAAGTCCCATCGCTAGTACGCAGCCCAGCCCGACCACCGAGCCTGTAGACATGTCGAACTCGCCGGAGGCCATCGCGAAGGTTACGCCCAGCGCGACAACAGATAGTATGGATACCTGCCTAAGTATATTGAGCAGGTTGTCCGGCTGTATGAACCTGAAGTTATTGGTTGCGAATATGAATATTACAAATACGGCGAGAAGGGTGAACACCGTGGCGTATTTGGCGAAAATGGCCGAGCCTTTTGCTTTTTTTGTTGTGGAATTTTCCATCTTTTCTTCCTCCCTCTATGAACCCAAGGATGTGGATATCAGGCTTTGCTGAAGGTCGGCTTCATCGCGGCCAAATTCCGCCACTATCCTGCCCTCGCGCATTATGTACACCCTGTCGGAAAGGCCTATGACCTCCGTCAGGTCGGACGTAATGACAAGGCAACCGGCGCCCTGCTGCACAAGATCGGCTATGATCTTGTACATTTCCGCGCACGCGCCCACGTCCACGCCTTCCGTCGGTTCGTCAAATATGTAGAATTCTGTCCTGTCCTTCTTGGCCGTTATCCATTTGCCGAATGATATCTTCTGCTTGTTGCCGCCGCTCAACGAATTTACCTTCGTAAATACGGACGGGGTCTTTATGTCCAGCATTTTGACG
>JAVBSU010000224.1:0-3758 GCA_031556555.1 Christensenellaceae bacterium | reverse complement strand
GGCGCGCATATTAATGGCATTGGAAGATAAATTCGGTGCTGTGCTGTGGTAGGCAACAACCAAAGGGCTCCGCCCTTTGGAAACCCGCTGGGGAACATGTTCCCCATACCCCGCGCGAACTAACGTGCGCTTACAGAAAATATATTTGTGTAAAGGCAAGCGTTAGCTTGCCGTGGGTCAAGGGGCGGCCGCCCCTTGCGGATTCCAAAGGCGGAGCCTTTGGCGGGTCCGGGCAGAGCCCGGTTAAAATCACTTCTGCGGCATACCGCAATCAGGTCCAAAGTGTTTTAATATCACAAGTGGCTCAACGGGCGAAGTATTTACGATCTTCACGCCGTCGGCCGCTTTGGCGTTCGACACGTAGAACTCGTCCGCCGTGAGCTGTCCGTACCTTATTAGGGTCGGCGATTCGCAGACGAATCCGCCGAACTCTCCCCTGCCCTGCACTGCCAGGCAGCCGTAGGCCGCGCTGTCTTTTATAGTCACTGTAGCGCCCGGCTCTATTGTGAGCTCCTTGGCCGCTACGTACTCGTTGCCATAGCATATCCAGTCCTGTTTGAAGCCGTCGCCGCCGCTCTCTTTGACCGGCGGACGGAAGAACTTTTCGCGGTAGTTGGGTGTTATGTTGAGCTCCCAGTCGGCGGCGTCCATGATGACGTCGAGATCCCTCTCGCTGCCCGCGGGAAGGTAGCCGCACAGGCTGCTGTAATCGAACACTTCGCCTTCCACAACGTTTTCCCACATTGCCATGACGTCGCTGTTCCACTGCGGCTCGTAGGTGCACAGCGAACCGGGCGCGTGCACAACGCCTGCGGGAGTGTACCAGCCCGTCCCGAGTTCCATCCTGAACGCGCGGCTGAGTTCTAAGATCCTGCCGTCCGCTGTCTCGAATTTCGCGAGGCGCGCTTTGACTTCTTCTTTAGTAACTGAAGGGTCGAAGCCGAAGTACGTTACAGGGCGTATGCCCAAATGGTTATTGTACTGCTTTGGGAAAAAGTAATGTTCGTGCTTGGGCAGGACGTTAACCTTGTTGCACGCTTCTTCCCTGTGGTGGACGTGATGGAAGAGCGGCTCGTTATAATCGTAGAACTTTGAGTACATGGGCCAGGTGCCGTACTTGTCCATGAGGGCCTTGCCGATAAGGTCTTCGCCCAGCGCGCCGATAACGTCCTTGAACATAACTTTATGATCCGCGTTGCCGTCCACGTTCACAAAGCTCATGCCCTCAAACTCTCCCGCGCCCTCCGTCTCAACCTTTGTTATGGACGAGAACCAGCGCTCCACGATCGCGCCGCGCTTCATGCCCATGGCGAAGTAGTCGTCCGGGTGCAGGCGTATGCGCTTGCCCGGGCGGTTGAAGGGGCGGGGCACCCAGTTCGGTATCATGGAGAGTATGCCGTCGCCCTTGTCGAGTATCTGTTTAGCTTTATTCCTGTCTAACATATTTAAATCTCCTTTTTATGCCTCCGGCAGGGACGGTCGTCCCTGCACCCACGCGCACTCTCGTGCGCTTTATAATCTGCTATTGATGGAACTGCTAGTTTGCAAATAGCGGGTCAGAAAGCGAACAAAGTTCGCGCGGGGTCTGGGGAACTTGATCCCCAGCAGGTTTCCAAAGGGCGGAGCCATTTGGCTGCCGGAGGCGGTCTTTTACTTGCAATACTTCTCGTTCAGCTTGTCCACAAACGCCTTGCAATCGGCGGTGACGCGCCAGGCGTCCGGCCACTCACATAGGTCTATTGCCCACCAGTCGTTAGTGTAACCGGCACTGAGCAGCGCGGGGACAGCTTTGTCGAAGTCGATCACACCGAGGCCGAAGGGAGCGTGCGTGCTCGTGCCCTCGCCGTTGAGCGTGCCATCCGAGTCTATCAGGTGGACAAGGCCGATCTTGCCCTTCATCATGTCTATGAATTCATACATATCTTTCGCGCCCTTGCCGTCCTCTATTTGTCGGGAGGCTTTGTCCGCGCACATGTACGCGTGGCAGGTATCTACGAGTATGGAGAAATTATCTGCGCCAACCTCATCGCACATGGCGACAATGTTCTTGGGCTCGTTCACTATGAAGCCCGGCTCGAACTCCCAAACAACGTCAAGGCCGTGCTCTTTTGCGATCTTGGCTATGCGCTTGAAATTATCCGCGATCTTGGCTTTGGCGGCCTCGTAGTCCATGCCGTCCGGCAGTACGGGCGGAGCGCCCGTGTCCACGCGTATTGTCTTCCAGCCCATCTGCCGCATGAATACGGCGTTCTTTTTGAAGAGCTCTATCCATTCTTCCGGCTGCTTTAGCGAATCCAGGCTCCAAAGGTCGCAGGCGAAGTCAGCAACCTCCATGCCGTATTTGTTAAGAAGCGCCTTTAATTCATTGCGTTTTTCGTCAGTGCCGTAGAGTTCGGGATTGGCGTGCGGCTTGAAACCGCCCATGCTTATTCCGTCAAACTTGAGTTCGTTCAGCTTCTCGCAAAGCTGCGGCAGGAGTATTGGGGCTTTGGCGAACGCTCCGAACACGTAAGCCCAGCTTCCGATCGATACTTTTTTCATTGTTTTTCCATCCTTTCTGGTCAGATTAACCGTCAATTATCAATTTTCATAGTCGACTCTCTTATTATTAGGCAGGGCTCCATAAGAATGCTCTCCGCGCCCTCCCCTTCTTTTATGTAGCCGCAAAGCAGCTCCGCCCCTTTTTTGGCGAGCTGGCTGGCAGGCTGCGCTATGGTGGTGAGCGGCGGCTCAACTATCTGCGCGATGCTTATATCGTCGTAGCCCATTACCATTATGTCTCCGGGAATATTTACGCGGCTCTCCTTGAGCCTCTTCATTATGCCCAGCGCAACGTAGTCGGACGTCGCGAAAACGGCGTCTATGTCTCCGTCGATCAGTATCTTCGCGCCTATGTTGTAGCCCATGTCCATTTTGCTGTACTGGCTGGTCTCTATGAACACCCGGCTTTGATCCACTGTTATGCCGTTCCCCGCCATCGCCTCCGTAAAGCCCTTTATGCGGTCTGAAAGGGGTTTGCTTATGACCGGCTCGCTCGCTATTGAAACTTTGCGCGCGCCCAGCTTTATAAGGTGGTTGGCCGCCAGCATCCCGCCGTGTATGTTGTTTATTTCTATCGAAGAAAACAGCCCTTTTAAGAGTTCTGGCGCGTCATCTAAAAACACCGCCGGGATGCCGCTTTCACGCAGCAGTTCCAGGCAGCTCGTGTTGACCATTGGGTAGCCTATCACCAGCCCCATCACACCGTAATCCATCAGCGTTTTTAAGTACATGCGCTCGTATTCGGCCCGGTAAAGAGTGTTGCACTGGAAGGTAAGGTAGCCCTGCCGGCGCATTATTATTTCGACGATCTTGGCGATCTCGGCGTAAAATCCGTTTTCCACGTCGGGTATTAGCAGCCCGACCGACTTAGATTTTGAGGCGTTCATTATTTTTTGCTTCTTTTTGTAGCCCATTTCCTTGGCGGCGCGCTGCACTTTTTTCACCACGGCTTCGGATATCTTGGCCGTGCCGTTCAGTACGTGCGAGACTGTCGCCTGTGTAACGCCGACTTTCTCGGCTATGTCGCTCATGGTAACTTTATTGTTGTTTGATTGCATATCCCGGTTCCGTTTATATTTTAAAAAGTAATTGTAAATCTTGATTAATATTAATGTATATATTAATTATACCGCGCAAAACATTCCAATGCAACAACTATCGCGCAGGGTTTATGTTTTCGCGTATTTTAATGACAGCCCTTGTAATGTGGTCTTTGG
>JAVBSU010000199.1:0-9708 GCA_031556555.1 Christensenellaceae bacterium | reverse complement strand
GTTTTAAAAGGTTGATTTGGTCAGGATCGCCGGCCTCCAGTATTTCCTCGATAGTGTAGCCGGTGTAGACGGCGACCGGGTAGCCCTCCGCTTCCAGCGCTTCCGCCAGCGGGAGCAGCGCCCCGGCCTGCAAGAGCGGCTCGCCGCCGCTCAGGGTTACGCCCGTAAGCAGGGGGTTCTTTTTCACCATATCAAAAAGTTCCCGCGCGCTGTAAAGCGTTCCGCCGTCCATTGCGCGCGCCGCCTGGTTGTGGCAGCCGGGGCAGTCTTTACCGCAGCCCTGGGTGAATATGGCCAGCCTTAACCCGGGCCCGTCCGTTATGGAGTCGTTCACAAGGCCGGCCACGCGTATTTTACAAGGCACTGTGCTTTACGCGCTCCCGTTCCTCCGCGCGCTTCGCGTCGTTAAAGCGGTCGAGCGTGCCCACAAGGTAGCCGGTTATGCGCCTGATCCGCTCGAACTTGTAGGAACTTTCATCTTCGCTCCTGCCGCAGTTTGGGCATTCCCCGCCTATTATGCCGTTGAAGCCGCAGACAGGGTCCCTGTCCACCGGGTGGTTTATGGAGCCGTAGCCCACGCCCGCCTCCTTCATCGCGCGTATCACGCCCATAAAAGCCTCTATGTTGTTGGATACGTCGCCGTTAAGCTCAACATAAGTTATGTGCCCCGCGTTGGTGAGAGCGTGGTAGGGCGCTTCAAGCTGTATCTTCTCATAAGCGGTTATGGGGTAATACACCGGGACGTGGAAGCTGTTGGTGTAATAATCCCTGTCCGTAACGCCGGGTATCGCGCCGAACTTCTTCCTGTCGATCTTCACGAAGCGTCCGGCCAACCCCTCCGCCGGGGTGGCGAGCAGCGTGAAGTTGAGGCCCATTTTGGCGCTTAAATCGTCGAGGTAGCCGCGCATGAAGCCCACTATCTCAAGGCCGAGGTTTTTGGATTCCTCCGACTCCGCGTGGTGGCTGCCCATCAGCGCGGTCAGAGCCTCCGCCAGACCGATAAAGCCCACGGACAGCGTGCCGTGCTTCAGCACTTCGCCCACCTCGTCGTCCGGGCCGAGGCCGTCCGACCCCATCCATATGCCCTGCCCCATGAGGAAGGGAAAGTTCCTGACCTTTTTGGCGGACTGTATCTTAAAACGGTCCAGGAGCTGGTTTGTTACAAGCACGAGCTTGCGCTCCAGTTCCTCAAAGAACCATTCTATGCTCTTGTTGCTCTTTATGGCTATGCGGGGGAGGTTTATGGAGGTAAAGCTTAAGTTGCCCCTGCCATAGGTCACCTGGCTCCGGCCGTCGTAAACGTTGGCCAGCACGCGCGTGCGGCAGCCCATGTAGGCGACTTCGGTCTCCGGCCTACCGTCCTCGTAAAACTTTGAGTTGAAGGGCGCGTCCAAAAAGGCAAAGTTGGGGAACAGGCGCTTGGCCGAAACCTCGCAGGCGCGCTCGAAGAGGTCGTAATTGGGGTCGCCGGGCTCGTAGTTGACGCCTTCCTTCACTTTGAATATGTGTATGGGGAAGACGGGCGTCTCGCCGTTCCCCAGGCCCGCTTCCGTGGCCAGGAGGACGTTTTTTATCACCATCCGGCCTTCGGGCGAGGTGTCCGTGCCGTAGTTTATGCTGGAAAATGGCGTCTGCGCTCCCGCGCGGCTGTGCATAGTGTTGAGGTTGTGCACCAGCGCTTCCATGGCCTGGAGGACTTCCCGCTCCGTCTCCTCCTCCGCGCTCCTAACAGTGAAGGCGCGTATGGCCTCCAGCGTTTCATCGTCGCCGATGAGCGGCGCGAAGGCTTCCCATTCCTTATCCGCGTAAGCTTTGGGCATGGCGAGGCAGGGGTAGAGGCCGAACTCTTCCTCTATCCCCGCGATTATCCCGCCCACGCGCGCCTTGTCCATTCCCACTCCCGGGCAGAGGAGGGCTGCCGCTTTTGCGAAATTTGAGCGGTAGAGGCGCTTAAACGTCTTCACGACGCCGGGAGCAAGGCCGTAGTCAAAGTTTGGTATGCTCTGGCCCCCGTGCTGGTCGTTCTGGTTGGATTGGATAGCTATGCAGGCAAGCGCCGCGTAGCTCTGTATACTGTTGGGCTCCCTGAGGTGCCCGTGCCCCGTGGAAAAGCCTCCGGAGAACAGCTTATCTATGTCTATCTGGCAACAGGTCGTAGTCAGCGTGTAAAAATCAAAGTCGTGTATGTGGATGTCGCCCTCTTTGTGCGCCTTGGCTTGCTCGGGCGTCAGTATGTACTTGTCGTAGTAGTCCTTCGCGCCCTCCGAGCCGTACTTGAGCATAACGCCCATGGCGGTGTCGCCGTCTATGTTGGCGTTGTCGCGCTTCATGTCCGATTTGTTGGCGTCTTTGAATGTAAGTTCGTCGAATATGCGCATGAGCCGGGTATTCATCTCCCGCGCCCGCGTGCGCTCCGCCCGGTAGAGTATGTAGCGCTTAGCGACAAAAGCGTAGCCGTTGTCCATGAGCACGGCCTCGACTTCGTCCTGTATGTCCTCTATGCCCGGCGGGTCTGTTTTGAACCTGAATGCCAGCCGTTCCTCCGTGGCCCGGGCAAGCTTGGCGCTGTCCTCTCCGTCGCGGTTGCAGGCGCGCATTGCTTTTTCTATGGCCACCCTTATTTTTTCGATATCGTAGGGCGCTTCACGCCCGTCACGCTTTAATATCTTGCTGAACAAATATAGTTCCTCCCTGACGAAATGGCATATATAGTGTACTCACCTATTTTGGCACACTATATGTGGGTTGTCAATACAATTCGCATCTTAATTTTCACCAATATGGAAATTATTTTGAACGTAAGCTTCATCTATGATATACTGAAAAAATATTGGAGGTGCGCCCTATGAATTCCAAAGAAAGAGTGTACGCGCGCATGAACGGCGAGCCCGTTGACCGCATACCCAACCTTAACATACTGATGTTCCTGGCAGCGCGTGAAATAGGCGCGTCTTATTCGGATTACTGCCAGGATTACAGGCTGACGGTCAAGGGCAACATCGCCTGCGCCGAGAAGTACGGCGTGGACTGCGTCACCATAATGTCAGACCCAATGAAGGAAGCGCACGACGTGGGTACGAGTGTCGTTTTCCCGGAAGACGATGTGCCCTACGCCAAAGATATACTGATAAAGGAAAAGTCCGACCTGAAAAAGCTCAAGCCCGTAAAGCCCGAAGACGGCAAACGCATGAGCAATAACGTCAACGCCGTGCGCATGTTCAAAGAAGAGCTTAAAGACGAGATACCCATCATCGGCTGGGTGGAGGGCTGTTTAGCCGAAGCCGCCGACCTTATGGGCGTTAACGAGCTTTTGGTGGAAGTGATGGACGATATGCCCTTCGTGAGCGACCTCATGGAGTTTTGCCTGGAGCAGGCGCTCATGTACGCCAAAGCGCAAATCGACGCGGGCGCGGATTTCATAGGCGTGGGCGACGCTATTGCCTCCGTCGCCGGGCCGGTCATATACGAACAGCTTACAATGGATTTTGAGCGCAGGCTGCTAAAGGGCCTTCAGGATATGGGCGCGAAAACAAAGCTGCACATATGCGGCAACATAACGCCTTTCCTCGATAAGATACCCGTGGACGTAATAGACGTGCTGGACGCGGACTGGATGGTGCCGCTGGATAAGATCACCGCCGTGTGCGGCGAGAGCACTTCCATATCGGGGAACTACGATCCCGTCGAAGTGCTGCTCCAGGGCACGCCCCAGACCATACGCGACGCCGTGATAAACTGCGCCAAAATTGGCAATTCGCGCTACATCAGCGCCGCCGGCTGCGAAGTGCCCAAATTCACCCCTGAGGAAAACTTCCTCGCGGTGAAAGAGGTATTGGCGAATATGGACATAGAGCATATAGCAATAAGTACAGGAGAATTAAATGTATAAGAAAGTACCCGCTGATTTAAAGTTCAACGAGAGAGAGCTCGAAGTGCTGGAATTTTGGAGGGAGAACTCCATATTCGAAAAGAGCATGGCGAAAAACGATGGGAAAGAGGCCTTTACGTTTTACGACGGGCCGCCCACGGCCAACGGCAAGCCGCACATCGGGCACATACTCACGCGCTGCATAAAGGATCTGTTCCCGCGCTACAAGACGATGAAGGGCTACAATGTTTTAAGGATCGCCGGGTGGGACACCCACGGCCTGCCGGTTGAGCTTGAGGTCGAGCGGGCGCTGGGCCTTGACGGCAAGGAACAAATAGAAGAATACGGCATCGAGCCTTTTATACAGAAGTGCAAAGAGAGCGTGTGGAAGTACAAGGGCGAGTGGGAAAAAATGTCCGAGCGGGTTGGTTTCTGGGCGGACATGGAGCACCCCTACGTGACGTACGAGAACGGCTATATTGAATCGGTGTGGTGGAGCCTTAAACAGATTTTTGACAAGGGCCTTCTCTACAAAGGCCACAAGATAGTTCCCTACTGCCCGCGCTGCGGCACGGCGCTTTCCTCGCACGAGGTCGCGCAGGGCTACAAGGACGTCAAGGAAACGTCCATATTCGTGCGCTTCAAGGTGAAGGGCGAGGACGCTTACTTCCTCGCGTGGACGACCACTCCGTGGACGCTCCCCAGCAACGTGGCCCTGTGCGTCAACCCAAAAATGGAGTACGTTAAAGCCGAGGCCAAGGACGGCAACGTTTACTACTGCGCGCACTCGCTCTTCGAGAGCCTTTTAGGCGAAGACGCGCGCGTCATTGAAAAATTCAGCGGCAAGGAGCTTGAATACAAAGAATACGAGCCGCTGTTCAATTTCGCGAACGTGGATAAAAAAGCATGGTACATAACCTGCGCCGGTTACGTCACGCTGACGGACGGCAGCGGCATAGTCCACATAGCTCCCGCGTTCGGCGAGGACGACTATAATGTTGGCAAAAAATATGAACTTCCCTTTGTGCAGCTAGTCAAGCCGGACGGTACATTTGACGAGCTGACGCCCTGGGCGGGAATGTTCGCCAAGGACGCCGACCCCAAAATAACCGAAGACCTCGACTCGCGCGGCCTGCTGTTCGCCAAGGTCGCCTACGAGCACAACTACCCCTTCTGCTGGCGCTGCGACACGCCGCTCCTTTATTACGCCCGCGAGAGCTGGTTCATCGCCATGACCAAAGTCCGGGACAGCCTTGTAAGGAACAACAGGAGCGTCAACTGGATGCCCCCCGGCATAAAGGAAGGCCGCATGGGCAACTTTGTGGAGAACGTAATAGACTGGGGCATATCGCGCGAGCGGTACTGGGGCACTCCCCTGCCCATATGGGTATGCGGTTGCGGCCACACGCACGCCATAGGTTCGGTTGCCGAGCTTAAAGAGAAGGCGGACGCCGCCGTTCCTGAAAACATCGAGCTCCACAAGCCGTTTATAGATGAAATAACGCTGAAGTGCGACGTGTGCGGCGGCAGTATGGAACGCGTGCCCGAAGTCATAGACTGCTGGTACGACAGCGGCTCCATGCCCTTCGCGCAGTGGCACTATCCCTTAGATAACGAAGCCGGGTTCAAGGAGCATTTTCCCGCCCACTTCATAAGCGAAGCCATAGACCAGACGCGCGGCTGGTTTTATACGCTTTTAGCCATAGGCACGCTTATCTTCGATCAATCCCCCTTTGAGAACTGCATAGTCCTGGGCCACGTCCAGGACAAGGACGGCCAGAAGATGAGCAAGCATAAGGGCAACGTCGTCGATCCGTGGGAAGCGCTCGATAAGCAGGGCGCGGACGCGGTTCGCTGGTATTTTTACGCGAACAGCGCGCCATGGCTGCCTTCCCGCTACTACGACGAGGTGGTGAGCGAGTACCAGCGCAAATTCATGGGCACGCTGTGGAATACTTACGCGTTTTACGTACTGTACGCGGACATAGATAAGTTTGATCCGACGCGGCGCAAGCTTGTTTACAAAAACCTTAATGTAATGGACAAATGGGTGCTCTCGAGGCTGAACTCCCTCGTGAAGTCGGTCACGGACGACCTCGACAACTACCGAATAACCGAACCCGCGCGCGCCATAAGCGAGTTTGTGGACGAGCTAAGTAACTGGTACGTCCGGCGCGGGCGCGAGCGTTACTGGGGCAGCGGCATGACGGACGACAAGGAAGCCGCCTACATGACGCTGTTCACTGTTCTCGAAACGCTTGCACGGCTAATAGCGCCATTCGTGCCCTTCATGGCTGAGAGCCTTTATCAGAACCTGGTAAAGTCAGTGGATGAGGGGGCTCCCCAGTCCGTGCACCTCTGCGATTACCCGGCCAGCGACGGGGCGCTCATAGACAGCGGGCTCGAAGCCAGCATGGATGCGGCGCTAAAGGTCGTGGCGCTGGGCCGCGCGTGCAGGAACACCGCCAACATAAAGAACCGCCAGCCTTTGGGGACCATTTACGTATCAGGCATAAACGATCTCGGTTCCACATACATAGACGTTATAAAGGGCGAACTCAACGTGCGCAACGTGGAGCTCGGGGCAGCCGTGGGCGAATACATAAGCTACCGGGTAAAGCCGCAGCTCAAGACCGTTGGCCCCAAATACGGCAAACTGCTTAACGCCATAAGGGAGCACCTTTCGAACGCCGACGGCGCGAAGATAACCGCTATAGTCAACGCCGGGAAAAACTATGAATTCCAGGCGGACGCGCAGCCCGTTGCGCTTTCCATCGACGACCTCATAATCGAACCCGCGCAAAAGGAAGGCTACATAGCCGAGGCCCAGGGCGATTACGCCGTAATAATAGACACGGCGCTTACTCCCGAGCTCATAGAGGAAGGTTACGTGCGCGAGGTCATATCCAAAGT
Source organism: Christensenellaceae bacterium (assembly GCA_031556555.1). Lineage (GTDB taxonomy): Bacteria > Bacillota > Clostridia > Christensenellales > Christensenellaceae > UBA5399. The sequence goes on along the minus strand of JAVBSU010000199.1, from coordinate 2,927 downwards.
CCAGACCATGCGCAAAGAGGCCGGCTTCGACGTTACGGACAAAATACGGCTGTACATAGATAAAAACGACATCATCGCGGGCGTCATAGACCGTAACCGCGAGCAGATATCAAACGAAGTGCTCGCGCAGGATATAACCGCGAACACCTTGGGCGGCTACACAAAAGAATGGGATATAAACGGCGAGAACGCCGTTTTAGGAGTGGAGAAGATCTAGTGTCTCCGGCGGCTCAATCATTCATCAGCTTCTCCGCCAGAATGCGGCGGATCTCGTTAATGTCAATGGGTTTGGCGATGTGGCCGTCCATGCCCGAGTCGAGCGCGCGGTCAATGTCTTCACGGTAAGCGTTGGCCGTCATTGCTATTATTGGAACGGTTCCGGCGTCCGCGCGGTCCATGGACCGTATGGCGCGCGTGGCCTCATAGCCATCCAAAAGCGGCATCTGTATGTCCATAAATATCAGATCATAGTATCCTTCGCCGGCGCCCCTGAACATTTCAACGGCCTTCCCTCCGTTTTCCGCTTCGTCCATAGCGACCCCGGTATCTTCGAGTAGTTGCTGCAGGATGTACCTGTTAATATGAATATCCTCGGCCAACAGTATCCGTTTACTGGATAGGTCCAGCTTTATTTCCGCATAGTAGTTCTTCCTCGGAGTCTTATCCGAATTGCCCAGCGTTTCGTTTATAGCGTCCAGCACTGTTGATGGGAAAACCGGCAGCGCGACAAACCTTTTTATGCCCAGCCCCCTGGCCTCAACTTCTATTTTGTTCCACTCCATAAACGATGTTATAAGGTTAACGGAAGAACTTCTTATCTTTCGGTTAAGCGCGCGTATCATCTCAAGCCCGCTCATGTCCGGCATGCCGCCGCCCACAAACACTACGTCGTAGGGCGCATTGTTTTCATCCGCCTGCCCTATAAGCCGCATGGCTTCTTTACAGGTCGCCGCCGTCTCGCAGGGCATCGCGAAGCTCTCCGCGATATCCTCAAAATTCTTTACTATTTCTTCGTCCGCCTCCACAACGAGTACCTTGATATCCGCAGGGCGTATCCCTCCCGTAAGGACCGACGCGTCCTGTTGCTTGCCCCGCCTAAGCCTCACTTCGAATATAAACGATGAACCGACTCCCGTTTTGGATTCTACCCATATCCCGCCGCCCATCTTCTCCACGATGCTCTTGGATATCGCCAGGCCCAGCCCTGTGCCCCCGAAACGGCGCGTTATGCTGCTGTCCGCCTGCTCGAAGGGGCTGAAAAGCTTTACAGCCTGCACCTCGGTCATGCCTATGCCCGTGTCCGATACCGCAAACCTTAGCAAGCTGTCTGTTTCAGTCCTCTCCACCTCATCAACAATCAGGGTTATCCTTCCCCCTTCGGGCGTGAACTTCACCGCGTTGCTCATGAGATTGTTTATTACCTGCGACAGCCTGAGTTCATCGCCCACATAGCGGCGGTGCAGGCCGCGCTCCAGTACTATATTGACTTTCTGCCCCTTTTCCTCTGTCCTGTCCACGAATATGCTGAATATTTTTATGAGCATTTTTTCAATATTGAACGGGCTTTCCTCCAGCTCGAATTTTCCCGCTTCTATTTTAGACATATCCAGGACGTCGTTTATAAGGCCCAGGAGTTGCCCCGAAGACGTTTCTATGGTGCTGAGACAGTACTTTAGTCTGTCCACATCCTCAGTACTTCCCGCTATTTTAGTCATCCCTATTATCGCGTTCATGGGCGTGCGCATCTCGTGGCTCATGCGGGAAAGGAAGTTGCTCTTGGCCTGCGTACCCGCCAGCGCCGCCTCCCGGGCTTCTATGAGAGAGTATGTCATTTCGCTCTCGAGTATGCTGGAAACCATTAATATGCCGCTCGCCGCGATGAACGATATCTCCTCTTCCGCAAACTCCCTGGTACCTGAATTCGTGAAGGCCAGAAATCCCCAGAACTCGCCTTTTATCATTATTGGCACGGCCAGCACGGACTTGATTTTTTTATCGAAAAGGCCGGGCTTTATGTCTTTCCTTTCCGCATTCACGTGAACGCCCCGGGAAAGTATTTCGATCCAGTCCTCCGGCCACGCTTCGCGTATCATGTAAGATTCTCCGCCGCCTTCATCCGGCCACCTGAAAAGCCGATTGCACGCGTACTTTTCATCTTCACCCGCCCCGGCCCTCCAAAGCGAGGCGATGCCGTAGTCGAAGGTGGTGCACAGCACCTTCAATGAACTTACGATCGCTTCCCTTATATCCATGCCTTCGACGGAAAGAAGGTTTTCGCCGAGCTGGTGCACCAGCTCTATGTATTCGGCGTTGCGTTTGTAGAGTTCGGCGTTTTTTATGTGTTCCGCCTCGGCGTCGTCCCGCGACTTTATAACACAGTTTATAGGCACGTTTATGCCCAGGGCTATCTTCTTAGCCATGTCCGCGCACGAGTTTGACCCGCACGCGCCGCAGTTGAAGTGTTGCTTGGCGTAAGTATCCTTCTGCAAAAGCGCAAAGGCTTTTTGTATGTCCGCCTCCGCTACTTCGGGCTGCGCCGAGTAAAGAGGCGTGTAGTTCCTCATGAAGTCTTCGATCGTGAACATGGAGTCGTATTTTTTGTAAAGCCCGTCGTAATAGCCCTTGCCCCGTTTTTCCGTAGCCGCCCGGCGCGACTTGTCCATCTTCGCGCCTATTTCGAAAACGTTCTGGTTTTCGGCAATGCCGCCCGGCCCCGCGCTGCATCCCTCGGCGCAGCTTAGCACATCAAATACCCGCGGCAGCGACTCATCCGCCGTGGATATGTACTCGTCCAGCTTTTTAAACACTCCTCCGCCCTCGGCGCTGTCCACCCTTACCGACTTGCCGGTAAAATACTCTATGTTTTCCTTGAGCCCGCCGGGAGAAGGAAACAGCGAACCAAGCCCGCTCTCGTAGTGGTCGAAGCC
>JAVBSU010000112.1:0-18684 GCA_031556555.1 Christensenellaceae bacterium | reverse complement strand
AGACCGAGCGCGACAAGGCGGGCGGCTACTTCAACAGCCTGAAGATAAAAGCGCCTTCAATGAAAACCAACATACTGAACCTGTCGGGCGGCAACCAGCAGAAAGTCGTGCTGGCAAAATCTCTATTGACAGACATGCAGGTGTTGTTCCTGGACGAGCCCACGCGCGGCATAGACGTGGGCGCGAAGTCCGAGATTTACAGGATAATCGAGGAACTCTCAAAAGCCGGGCTCAGCATAGTTATGATATCTTCCGAGCACCCCGAGCTTTTGGCAATGTGCGACCGCTTTGTCGTCATCGGCAACGGCAAGGTAGTGGGCGAGCTCAGTAAAGACGAGGCCGACGAACATAAGATAGTAAGAATGGCGTCTGGCGTTTAAGGGCCCAAAGGGCGCTGCCCTTTGGAAACCCGCTGGGGAACATGTTCCCCAGACCCCGGCGAACTGCCGTTCGCCTTCCGGATAATATAGTTATGTAAAGGCAAGCGGTAGCTTGCCGTGGGTCAAGGGCCGACCGGCCCTTGCGGGGTTCAGGGGCGGAGCCCTTGGCCGCCGGAGGCAAACAAGTATACCTTAGCGTAAGCTATAATAATATTAGGAGGATGAATATGAAAAAGTTAGTAGTGGTTTTACTCGTGGCAATGCTGGCAGTGACGGCGTTCGCGGGCTTTGCGCCGGTGAACGAACCCACAAGGGAAGGCGGCGGCGAGCCGTTGCAGTTCACGCTCGTGCTGCCCATGGGCGCGAACGAAGTGTGGAACGCGTGCGCGGAAGGTTTTGAGGCGGCGTGCGAAGCATACGGGGCCGAAGGCTATGTTGTGTCTCCCGCCACACCCAACGACGCTAACCAGATGAACGCGCTTGTCGAAACGGCCATAGCCGAAGGCGTGGACGGCGTTATAACCCAGGCTGTCAACCCCGAAGCGCAGGCTCCGGCGGTCGCCAAGCTGGACGAAGCGGGAATACCCTTCTGCTTTGTTAACTCGGACGCTCCGGACACCAACCGCCTCGCATTCATCGGCACGGGCGACGAGCTCGGCATAGTGGGCGGCAAGACGATCGTTGAGCAGATGGGCGACGAGCCGATCAAGTTCGCGACCGCGCTCTTCAATCTCACGGCTCCCATAGCCATCTCCCTGCACGAAGCGTATCTGAGCGAACTCGAAAAAGCTCCCGGCGGATTTGAGGAAGTCGTAATAATCGACACAAAGTCCGACCAGCTCGTCTCTGTACAGGAGTGGACCAACGCGCTCATGACCTATCCCGAAGTTAACGCGGGCATGAACATCTGTGGATTCGGCGGCCTCGGCGCTGCGCGCGCTCTCAAAGAGCTCGGCTACGAGCCCGGCGAAGTGACCATACTCGCCATAGACGACGTTCCCGAAACCCTCGACGCCATCCGCGAAGGTTACCTCTACGGCACCATGACGCAGAACTTCTTCCGCATGGGTTATGAATCCGTAAAATGGCTGAGCGATTACATCACCGACGGCACAGAGCCCGCTGAAAAAGTAAACGACTCGGGCACAATGCTCGTAACAGTGGACAACATCGACACCTACAACGAAGATATGCGCAATCCTGAGAAGTGGTAAAAATATGATTAACCGGGCGCTGCCCGGACCCGCTGGGGAACATGTTCCCCAGACCCCGAGCGAACTAGCGTTCGCTTGCTAATATAATTTTTAGTTAGTGGGCGAACGCAGTGAGCCGGGTCAAGGGCCGGTCGGCCCTTGCGGGATTCCAAAGGGCAGCGCCCTTTGGTCGTCGAAGACAACCCTAATCGAAAGGAAACGAACATGACGTCACGAGAACGTTTTGAGCTGACGCTCAATCACAAAGACCCGGGACAAGTGGTCGTGGACATAGGCGGCACGGTGATAAGCGGCATAAGCGCACTGGCGCTGCACAATTTAAGGGCCAAGCTTGGGCTGCCGCCGGAGTTGGTCAAAGTAAGCGATCCTTTCCAGATCCTTGGAGAGGTGGAGGAGGAAATTCGTTCCTCGCTGGGTTTGGATGTTATCATGCTTTCGGGCAGTTACAATATGTTTGGATTTGAAAACGCTAATTACAAGCCTTGGCCGTTCCATGGCGCGGAGCTGACTGTTCCCGGCGCGTTCAACACAAAAATTGAAGCGGACGGTACTATATTCCAGTACCCGTGCGGCGATATGAGCGCCCCGCCCTGCGCCCAAATGCCAAAAGACGGCTACTACTTCGACAACATAACGCGCACCTTCGGAGACTTTGACGAAGAGCACGCGGACGGCCGCGCGGATTTTGCCGTGGATTTCCCCGTAATGAGCGAAGAACAGGTAAGGCTTATAGAGGAACGTGCCAAATACTATTACGAAAACACGGATTACGGCATGGCGCTGACCGGTCTCAACACAAGCTTTGGCGACGTCGCCATACTGCCCGGGCCGGCGGTGAAGTACCCCAAAGGCATAAGGGACGTGAGCGAATGGCTTATCGCGCACCACACAATGCCCGATTACGTCCACGAGGTCTATTCCCTCCAACTGGAAAACGGCATGAAAAACGCTAAGATGCTAAAAGAAGCCGTTGGCGACAGGGCCCAGGCCGTTATAGTGAGCGGTGCCGATTTCGGCACCCAGCGCGCGCCGTATATATCACCCGACATGTACCGCGAATTCTACAAGCCGTATCATATGAAAATGAACGACTGGATACACGAAAACACAAACTGGAAGACATTCTTCCATTCCTGCGGCTCCATAATGCCGCTTTTGGAAGACATGCGCGAGGCGGGCGTGGACATTCTCAATCCCGTGCAGTGCTCGGCGGACAACATGGACGCGGCCACGCTTAAGGCAAAATACGGCAACGACATCGTGTTCTGGGGAGGCGGCGTGGATACGCAACAAACGCTGCCCTTTGGAACTCCCGAAGAAGTATATAATGAAGTAAGCGAAAGGCTTAAAGTATTCGCGCCGGGCGGCGGCTTCGTGTTCAGCGCCGTGCACAACATCCAGGCGCCCACAAAACCGGAGAACATTTTGGCTATGTTTGAGGCTATAAGGGATTATAACAATAAATAAGCCTCCGGCGGCCAAAGGGCTCTGCCCTTTGGAAACCCGCTGGGGCTGCTTAGACCCAGCCCCCACGGCAAGCTCACGCTTGCCGTTACTTTTTTTGTTAAAGAGCCGTTATGTTGACAATATGTGTATAACAGACGTATAATATCAACATATAGGAGGTGTTTTTTACTATGGGAAACGCAAGAATTTCCGTCAACATAAACGAAGACGTAAAAAAAGACGCTCAAAAAATCTTTAAAGAAATAGGCATGGATATGTCCACCGCTATCGACACTTTTTTGCGCGCCGTTGTCAGGGAGGAAAGGATACCTTTTGACCTGCAGACCAAAAAATCCTATCAGCAAGCCTACCGTCAATATGTCTTGAACGAATTGGCCGCTTCGAAGCGGGAAGCTGCTGACCCTGACTTGGTCTTGATTGATCACGACGCGTTCGTAAACCGATGGGATAAGAAACGGGAAGCGCGGCGCAATGGCGTACACAATTAAGGCTCTTCCAAAGTTTGCGGACAGCGCCTTTGAAGCTGACGCTTATCTGTTTTTTCTGAACGAAAAGGCGGCGGACGAGTTTTATTTGGATTACATGCAAAAAGTTGAACAGCTCCGGAAGTTTCCGCGCATGTATAAGGAATTTGAAGACGATAACTATTTTCGCAGCATACCGCTGGTATATGATTACCGTCTTTTTTATCATATCGATGAAGAAAATCATGAAGTTATACTCCACCGGATCATTCGGGGTATGATGGATTTGGCTTCGCAACTGTATACGTAGTTAACTATTCGCACCAAAAACACATTGATTTTTGCTCAATATTATGCTAAAATAACTGCATAAATAATGCGAGGAGGTGATAATATGCCCAGCATAAGGCCAATATCCGATTTGCGCAACAACGCTAACGAAATTTCCGAATTCTGCCACAAGTACCGCGAGCCCGTTTTCATAACGAAGAACGGCACGGGCGATATGGTTGTGATGAGTATAGAAGAATACGAAAACCAGCAGGGACTGCTTGAACTCTACGGCAAGCTGTCGGAAGCGGAAGCGGCTCCCGATGACGAGTATACGGATTTTTTTGAATTTGCCGAAGAAATGAGAAAAAAGGTGCATGGAAAAATATCAGGTCCGTCTGAGTCCACAGGCTAAAAAAGATATACGGGATATTGTTGATTACGTCAACACGCTTTCGCCTGACGCCGCCCTAAAGTTATACGACTCATTAATGGACGGAATCGCCTCCCTTGCGGAGATGCCCGAACGATGCGTCCGTGTAAGCAATACCCAATTGCGGGCAAAAGGCTATCGTTCGTTGCCTGTCAAAAATTTTACCGTTTATTTTGTCTTCAAAAAAGATTTTGTGGCGATCCGCAGGATTCTCTACAGCAAACGGGATTCCGCATGGCTGCTGCGCAATTAACACAGGAGTGAACACATGAACATAATTCTCTTATCCGGGGGTTCGGGAAAGCGCCTGTGGCCCCTATCAAACGATATAAGGAGCAAACAGTTTTTAAAGTTGCTGGTGGACGATAATGGCGAGCGCCAGTCCATGGTGCAGCGGGTGTACGGGCAGATAAACGCCGCCCACCCGGGCGCAAACATAATCGTTGCCACGGGAGCGTCGCAGGTCGCGAGCATACGCGGCCAGCTTGACGACGCTGTTGATATAGTGCTGGAACCCGAACGGCGGGACACCTTCCCCGCCATAGTCCTGGCCAGCATATTCCTTGCGCTGGATAAAAAAACAAGCCTTGACGAGCCCGTTATCGTGCTTCCCGTCGATCCTTACACGGAATTGAACTTCTTCAAAACGTTGGGCAGGATGGAGGAAGCGGTGAAAGACGGGCTGGCCGACATCGTCCTCATGGGCATAACGCCGGACTCCCCCACCTCTAAGTACGGCTATATACTGCCCGGCCCCGAAATAAAAGAAGGAATCTACTCCGCATCGCGCTTTGTGGAAAAACCGGCCATGCACGTCGCCGCCGGGCTCATCCAGCAAAACGCTTTTTGGAATGGCGGGGTGTTCGCCTTCCGGCTGGGCTACTTAATGGATATCGCCCACTCGCAGATAGGCTTTAACACTTTCGAGGAAGCGCGGAAAAACTACTGCGGCCTGGAGAAAATAAGCTTCGACTATAAGGTCGTGGAAAAGGCCGAACGCATAGCGGTCGTCCCCTTCAAGGGGATGTGGACGGACATAGGCACCTGGATAACGCTTACCGGTAAGATGGCGGTGAACGAACTGGGGCCGGTCACAATTGAAGATTCAAAAAACACATATGTAATAAACGAACTCGACATCCCGCTCGTTGCGCTGGGATGCAAGGATCTTATCGTCGCGGCCAGTCCGGACGGCATACTTATCTCCGACCTTGAGGCCAGCTCCCGCATAAAACCCCTGGTAGACAAGCTTGAGACGCTCCGCCCCATGTATGAAGAACGCCACTGGGGCGAGTACACTATCGTGAAGCAAAACGATCATGCGGACGAAGAGCCATGCAGCCTTATAAAACATCTTCGGCTGGACGCGGGCAAGTACATGCATTACCGCTCGCACAAGTACCGTGACGAAGTTTGGACAATCATGAGCGGCGAAGCGGATTTTGTGCTGGACGGCGATGCAAAGCGCGTTTCAACCGGCGACGTGCTGTCCATAAAGCGAGGCCGGAAGCACGGAATTTTGGCCATAAGCGAGTTGCATATAGCGGAAGTCCAGATCGGCGACCCGCTTAGTATTGACGATATTGAGAGATATGAGTGGGAGTGGGAGTGACTTATGTAATAGTGAGAAGCGCGCGCCATTTTTTATTACTATTTGTGCCGCGAAAATCAGCGGCGGAATGGAGATTATCATGAGTGCAAAACAGGAATACGACGCCCGGTTAAATAGGGTGCTGGACGCGTCCAAGCTCATTGAGCCGGACAGGGTGCCTTTGGTGCCGGTGGTTCAGGCATTCCCCATTTACTACGCGAACGTGTGCACCATCGCGGACGTGATGAACGACTACAGGAAAGCCACCCAGGTGTACGACATATTCTACGGCCATTTCAAGCCCGACCTCGGGTGGGACCCGATACTGTTATTCCCCACCCAGTACATGGAGATGCTGGGCATAACGTGGTTCCGCTGGCCGGGAAAACACATTGAGGATCCCAACACAATGTACCAGTACATTGAGGGCGAGTACATGAGGAAGGACGAGTATCCTGAAGCCATCATGGACATAACAAAGTTCATGATGAACAAGTGGATACCAAGGAGCTTCGAGCACCTAAGCGGGTTCAAAAAGATAGACTTCAGGAACTCCATGTGGTTCGGTCACATGGGCGAGTTCGCCACGTTCTCCGACCCGGAGGTCATAAGCTCGCTGGAAACGCTGGTGGAGACGGGCAAGTACCTCATGGAATGGTTCGGCTACCTGGGCGAATACCAGGAGCACATGAAAAACGACCTCGGCATTCCCGTGCTGTACGCGTCGTTCGCGTACGCGCCCTTCGACATGATCGGCGACAGCATGCGCGGCACCGTTGATATACTCATGGATATGTATGACCAGCCGGACAACCTGCTAAAGCTCATAGACGTCGTGACCGAGTTCGCCATACAGGACACCATTGCGGGCAGCGTGGGCAAGTCCGTGCCCTTCGTGTGGTACTGGCTGCACAAGGGTGTGGACGCGTTCATGTCCAACGAGCAGTTCGCGAAGTTCTACTGGCCGTCGCTCAGAAGGTATATTATCGAGGTTGCGGACGCGGGCCTCGTCCCCGTCATCTACGTGGAGGGCGCGTACAACAGCCGCCTGGAGTTCCTCAAGGAAATACCCCCGGGCAAAGCCATATTCAGCTTTGAGCACACGGACATGGCGGCGGCCAAAAAGGCGCTGGGCGGCCACTCGTGCATAATGGGCAACGTTCCGGCCGTTATGCTCACCTACGGCAAAAAGCAGGAGGTCGTGGATTACTGCAAGTGGCTCATCGATACCTGCGCGCCCGGCGGCGGCTTTATAATGGATACAGGCACAATGGTGGACGACGCCAAGGAGGAGAACATGGACGCCATGTTCGAAACAACATTCACATACGGCAAGAAATAAGTGGTGTTTTAATACTTTAGTGTTAAAATGTTAGTATTTTAGTACTATAAATGTTTGGTGGCCTTAGAAAGCAATCTCTCAGGCCACTTCCTTCTACTCCACTTGGTTTGGAAGTCTGAAACCTTTCCAAAGGTTTTAGGGCTTTTGGTACTTTTGGCCACAAAAGTACATAGCCTCACTCGCTCTCCCGCCCTACGCTGTTCTTTATTTTCTTGAGCGTTTTCATTATATCCATGCCGTTACGTCCGTAAAGGTCGTAGAGCTTTACATACTCCTCGAACAGCCTGTCGTAAATAGCGTGGTTTTCCATGTTGGGCTTGTACGGCTCTTCCTTTATGTGCGACATGCTCTTAGCGGCCTGGAAAATAGTGTCGTAGCCGCCCCTTTCGCCGCCCGCCGCAACGGCGCCGTACATTGCCGCGCCCAACGCCGAAGTCTGCTTGGAATCGGACACCTTTATCTCCTTGCCCAGCACGTCCGAGAATATGCGCATCACCGTCGAGCTCTTCCCAGCCAGCCCGCCGCACGCGTAAATGTTCTCTATCTCAATGCCGCTGCCCATTAGCGTCTCGGCTATGAGCCGCGACCCGAAAGCCGTGGCTTCGATTATGGCGCGGTATATTTCTTCCGCCCTTGTTGTGAGCGTAAGGCCGATTATGAGGCCGCTCAAATCCGCGTCCACCAGCACGGAGCGGTTGCCGTTCCACCAGTCAAGCGCCAGAAGCCCGGACGCCCCCGGCTTTAGCATGGCCGCCTTTTCGTTCATTACGTCGAATATGGTGACGTCTTTTTCCATTGCTTCGGCTACGTATTCGTAGGGAGCAAGGTTGGTGACGAACCAGTCGTAAATATCCCCCACGGCCGGCTGCCCCGCCTCGTAGCCAAAGTATCCGGGCAGGATGCCGTCCTCCACCACACCGCAAACGCCCTCGGGGTACACTTCCTTTTTGTCTATTATCATGTGGCAGAGCGACGTGCCCATTATAAGCACGAGGTTGCCCGGCTCGGTCACGCCCACCGCGGGCACGGCAAGATGCGCGTCGGTGTTTCCCACTCCCACCGGCGTCCCGGCAGGAAGGCCGGTCTTCTCCGCCATTTTCTCTGTCAGGTAGCCCGCCCGCGCGCCTACGGGGTTTACGTTCTCGCCTATTTTGTCCTTTACCACATGCCTAAGCCGTGGGTCGACCTCGGCGAAGAACTCCTCGCCCGGGTAGCCGTCCTCCTTGCTCCAGAAAGCCTTGTAGCCGGACAGGCAGCTGTTGCGCATGTCCTTACCGGTCAGGAGGTAGACCATCCAGTCGCAGCCCTCTATGAACCTGTGAGCGTTGTTGTACACTTCGGGTGCGTGGTTGAGCGTTTCAAGTATCTTGGCGAACATCCATTCGGAGGATGACTTGTTCCCGTAGCGCTTTATAAAGTTTTCCGACCGCTTTTTGGCAATGGTGTTTATAACGTCCGCCTCGGCCTGAGCTCCGTGGTGCTTCCAGAGCTTTGCCCAGCTGTGTATACTCTCCTTGTACCTCGGGTCGAAGCACAGCGGAACGTAATCCTCGTCAACGGGCAGCATGGTGCACGAAGTAAAGTCCACGCCGATGCCGATGACGTTCTCGGGGTTTATGCCGGCCTTGCTCCACACGTCAAGTAGCAGGCCCTCCAGCGCCTCAACGTAGTCCCTGGGGTTTTGCAGCGCGTACTCCCTGGGTATTTTTATATTCGTGCCGGGAAGGTACTTGTCTATAACGGCGTCCTGGTAGCCCACCACCGAAACGGCGAGCTCCTCCCCCGTTTTGGCGTTGACCAGCAGCGCGCGCGCCGACAGCGTACCGAAGTCCAGTCCTATGGAATATTTTTCACTCATATCGCTCCGCCCTATTTCTTAGAATTTTGGAAGAGCACCGCTATAATTATTATGACGCCCTTTATTACGTCCTGCGGGTAGCTCTGTATGTTTAGAAGGTTCATTATGTTGCCGATGAGCGCCAAAACGAACACGCGCGCCACCGTTTTTAAAACCGTCCCCTTTCAGCCCGCCAAGCTGGCGCCGCCGATGACGCTATGAGTACTTCCTTCAGGTTGTAATCGCGTTTGAGCTTTAGCGCTATTGTCCGGCGCTCTGGAGAGCGAATCGTTTATTTTTATTTCAACTATTTTGTTGTCCTTACAGCTCTTGAGAATCCTTGAAACATTGGACCTCGACATGTGGAGTTCTTTGGAACTATGGTTTTACGAGAGGTTCTCGATGTAGTACATTTTCGCCACATCCACGAGAAGCTCCCTTTCTTCCATTCGTATATACCTTATAGACATAATGGGAGCAATGCGCCCACTTCACCTCTTTTTTGATGTAATTTTGCGCTCGATATCTCACAATTGACACATTTTAACCTTTTTTACTCGCTTTTGATTGTATCACGCGAAATTTTCAATGTAAATCAAAAAATACGCCGAACATTTTATGCAAAACTATGGTTATGTGGAAAATATAGTGATATACTGAAAAACAATACAGTGCTCGGGGTTAAATAATTATGGTATCATTAACAGATTTTTTTTTCACAAAGGCAATTCCCTTCACCGTCAGTATATTGTGCACAATGGCCAGCTTCGGTATGCTCTATAAAGCCTCATTTTTATACATAAGGAAAGACGTACCGTTCTCACGCCTTTTGTTGGGAGATTTTTTAACGGCGCTGGCATTTCATTTGCCTCAGTTTATCGCGGCGTACTTTATTTATCCTAATATGCTCGACCCCGTTACGGACAGCATCCTTCTGTTTCCATCACCGCTTTATGTTTTTTTCTATTACTATATTTTTCGTAAAATCTTCAGAATATCATCCTCATACATATTTCAAGTGCTGGAAACGATCATTTTGGGGCAGTATATCATCATGCTTGTTTTCAAATTGTTCAGCAACATATGGAGCTCATTCTTTCACATGGAATACAGCATCCCCGTCCTGTTTGATACCGACCTCGCCGCCATGATAAGTACCGTGTTGGCCGTCTTCGTGTTTATGCTGCTGATATTGTATCTTTCCCGGCGGAAAAACGTATATGTGGATATTCCATATGGCTATCCCGAGCCAAATGTGCGAAGGGAACTTCTCCGCACTTTTCTTATGGCGGCGATGAGTTACATGATGCTGGTTATCTTCAGTTTAATAATGTTCGAACCCCGGCGTGAAGGGATCGATCTGGACAGTACGCTGCTTTACTGTATAATAATTGTATTGACCTTACTTTTTTCTTTGGAGGATATACGCCGCCGCTCCCTCGATATAAAAAAATGGCAGACTCAGGCGGCGGAGCATTATGTGGAATCTGCGCTTAACGCCGCCAACGAATTTCGAAGCTTTCGCCACGACTACGCAAATATCATTCAGGTTTACAACGGCTATATCACGGCTGAGAACTTTGGGGGTCTTAAAAAATACAATGAAACTGTCGTCAATAAATTGCATAAGGCGCATGGTGATATTACCCTTTTAAGCGCGTTGCGTTCCCGCACCGCTGTTTATACTCTGATGAGCGCCAAAATTCATCTTGCGCAAAGTATGGGTATTCACTGCACTGTCGGCGATATCCGCCACCTTGTGGACGTCGGCATGAACGACTTTGATTTTTGCAGGGTGCTGGGTTGCCTTTTGGACAACGCCATTGAGGCGGCGAGCGATACCGAAGATAAGTTCATCAACATCCAGGTTAAAAGAACTGAAGCCGGCGCAATTCAATTGTCCATTTCCAATTCTACCGGTCATGATGTTGATACGGAACGTATCTTTGAGGCGGGTTTTACCACAAAAGAAAACCACGACGGCCAGGGAATGTACGCGGTTCATAAAATAATTGAAAGCAACGAGGGCTGCACTATTGACATCGCCTATAAGGAAAATCATTTTACAGTAAATCTAAGCTTGATTCCAGTATGATGTATTCTTCCGGCGGCTTAAGAACCTTTTTTGGCGTAAGCAAAAAGGTTCTTAAGAATCTCCAAAAACGCGTTTTATTTTTTATGAGCGAACGCTAGTTCGCGTGTGGTTTGTGGAACTTGTTCTCCAACGGTTTATAAAGGGCCGCGCCCTTTGCCCGCCGGAGGCAATACCCCAAAACAATCATTTGCATTTATAGCATTTAAGTATTATACTGTATTCGTACTAAAAAATTTTAGTGTTTTGCATCTTTATTATATTACATTTTTATCACTATAAAACTATAATATTTCAGTACTAATACACTGAGGAGGATATTGGGATGGGAGCTATAATAAGCGTGGCTAATCAGAAGGGCGGCGTTACAAAGACTACGAGCGCGTACAATCTTTCCGCGGCGCTGGCATTGATGGGCAAGAGCGTACTTATGATCGACTTTGACCCGCAGGCGAGTCTGACTCTTTCGGCAGGGTACGATCCGCTGGACTTTGACAAAACGATCTGTGACGTGCTTAAAGATGGGGACGTGCGCGATTGCATATACGATGTATCGGACATAAAGGGCCTTAAGCTGATACCATCCATAACAAGCTTGGCCAGCGTTGAGCTGGGGCTTATTCAGAGGATGGCGCGTGAGTACCGTTTAAAGAAAGCGATTGACGGAATAAAGGATAAATTCGACTATATATTCATAGACTGCCCGCCGCAGCTTTCGCTGCTCACTCTAAACGCGTTCGCGGCCTGCGATTACGTACTCATACCGTGTGAGACGGCAACGCTGGCGTACTACGCGCTGGAGGAATTGAAAGTTACTATTAAAGGAGTCAAGGAAGAACTCAACGGCGACATAAAAATACTTGGTGTCATCGCAACTCTTTACGACATGAGGACAAATCTTGACAACAAGATACTGGGCGTGCTGAAGGAAAATTATAAAGTCTTAGGCATCATAAAGAAGAGCGTCTCAGCGAAGAAGGGGTTGGAGCTCGGTTTGCCGGTGGTGGTTTTTGATCCCAAGCAGGACATTGCGAAAGAGTACACGAGCATAGCTGAAAAGATCGTAAGCGCTACAACGGTAAAGGGGTAAGAATATGGAACGACCAAGGAAAAGTATCATCAGGGATATGATGAGCGAAGTTCCTGTAAAGGCCAGTAAAGCGGATCGTCTTATCCAACGTTCTTACTATCTTACGCCCGAGCTTGTGAAGGCTGTTGCGTTCAAGTCCGCTAAAACTGGGATGGATAAGTCCGAGGTGGTGAGGACAGCGCTTGAAGCGTATTGCAGCGAGGAATTAATGGGTTTATGATCAGGCCTGCGGCCTTCATTGACTCCACTCCGAGCAAAGGGCTTATGGATAACGGTTGGGCAACTTTAACATCATCTTTTAGGAAACGGTGAGTGGCAGACTGCTCCCACGTACAAACGTGAAAGCTAGCCTAAATCACCTCTTGAGGTTTCCGTATTGCGTATAGACCCGGATAAAATCACCGCGCACTGTTTGCCCGTGCACTCATTCAACCGTAAGCTCCTGCCGTTGTAAAAACCGGCACAAACACCACTCCAGACCTTTCTGTTCGAATGAACATGGATGTCTCCTCCTCGCACCCTGTTGTAATTATAGCAGCTGCCTCCGGCGGCCAAAGGCTCCGCCTTTGGAAACCGCTGGGGCTGCTAATCCCCAGGCCCCACGCGAACTAGCGTTCGCTTTATAAAAATCATAACGTGTTTTGGAGATTCTTAAGAACCTTTTTGGCGTTAGCAAAAGGTTCTTAAGCCGCCGGAGGCGACCTTACAAGGGTGGTTGATTTTTTAGCAGCGGCTCAACTGACCATAGTTTACGATTAACGTGGAGTTTCTTTAGCTTTCTCTACACGGGTATTGGGCCGCAAGAAAGCGCACGAATATCACAAAACGTTGCTTGACCTTTAACATAAAGTTATGTAAAATAAAGGAACAAGCAAGCATTGGAAACACAACTTGCGAACCAGCCTTGAAGAAGCGGCAACTTTTTCAGGGCTTTTTTTCTATGAGTCTTATTGTATAGGACGGGGGAGGGGATGTAAATACCGAATTTTTGAAATGGTGAAAAAGTGAAATATAACCTTAGTGATATATATCTATATAGCTAAAGTGAAATAGTGATATTGCCAAAATATGCGGAGATTGACAGGGTAAGGCGGGGTGAAAAAGTGAAATATCACTAAGGTGAAAAAGTGAAATAGTGATATTTTAGAAAAAATAATTTTGCGATTGTAAAAGGGGCGTGGCTAAGTTATAATGAATTAGGTATATTTCACTATTAAGGGGTAAGATTGTGGAGCTAAAGAAGAAAAAAGACGGCGCGCTCACGGTCACGGTGGGTAACTACAAGGGCGGCGTGGGCAAGACTACAAACGCGACGCTCATAGGCTTCACACTTGCAAAGCAGGGGATCAACACGCTCGTCGTGGACCTTGACCCGCAGTCCAACGCCACAAAAATCCTAATGCTGACCCGCTCCATAAACAACCCAGACAGCATAATGACAATAGACAAAACCATAATGAAGGGCATAAGCGAAGGTTCCGTGGAGGGCATTTCAATAAACATAATGGAAAACCTGGACGTCCTTCCTTCCAACATAGACTTTGAAGACTTCCCCAAATTTCTTTACCAGAACACAAAAAACCAGCGCGAAGAGGATTTCATGATTCCCCGGCTTATAGAGCCGCTTAAGACGCAGTACGACATCATCCTTATCGACGTTCCGCCCATGTCCAAGGAAGTCACCCGGAACGCCGTCATAGCGTCCGACTACGTGCTCATTTCGCTGCAAACGCAGGAACGCTCGCTGACGGGCGCGGAAAACTATATACGCGAGTTGGATAAAATAAACTCAATGTACGATTTAAACCTCATCGTCGTGGGAATACTGCCCGTGCTGCTGAAAAACGCCGGCGCGGTGGACGAGTACATAATCGAGTCCGGCAAAGAAATTTTCGGCGCGGACAACATGTTCAAAACAATCATTCCCCAAATGGAGAGGATAAAGCGTTTCGACATAAACGGCATAACCGACAAAGACCGCCACGACGAGAAAGTGTTGGAAAAGTACAAGGAAGTCACGGACGAATTCATAGCCAGGCTCAATTTCTACGAATCAGAGGTGAAGTAACATATGAGCGTTTTGAGAGGAATGAAGGAGCGCCTGCCCGGCAACATAGAGACAAAGGAAAGTTACTCCGCCGATAACGCGCCCGCGCGCAAAAAGCAAGCCGAAACCAATATTTTTGATAAGAAAACGCCCAGGAATACTTTTAAAAACCAGGAGTTCCAGATAAAGATTTCCGGACAGCTTAAGGAAGAAATAAACGCGCTTAAAAGCATCACCAAAACAAAGTTTGATTACGAGGTGATAGAGCTACTGATCGACAGCTACGACAGGAACGAGTTTTCGCCCACCCAGCGCAGGAAGTTCCGCGCTATGACGAGCGACGAGGGGTTTTGAGGGCTGCCTCCGGCGGCTTAAGAACCTTTTTGCTAACGCCAAAAAAGGTTCTTAAGAATCTCCAAAAACGCGTTATGTTTTATAAGTTAGCGAACGAAGTGAGCTGGGTCAAGGGGCGTCAGCCCCTTGCGGATTCTTAAGGCGGAGCCTTGAGCCGCCGGAGGCGTTTTTGACAAATAACAGTAAGAACATTAAAATAAACCATATAAAAAACAAGGGGGAACTACAATGATAATTGCGATTGGTTGTGACGAAGCGGCGCTTGAACTCAAGGAAATGATAAAGAAAATGCTTGAGGAAAAGGGCCACAGGCTGCTGGACGAAGGCGTTTACAACACGGATCCGGTGCTTTATCCTGACATTGCCGTTAAAGTGGCGAACAGGGTAGTGAGCGGCGAAGCTGAGCGCGGCATACTCATTTGCGGAACAGGAATCGGCATGGCAATGGCCGCGAACAAGGTTCCGGGAATCCGCGCGGCTGTGTGCCACGACTGTTTTTCCACCGAGCGCTCCATAAAGAGCAACAACGCCCAGATAATGTGCATGGGCGCGCGCGTCATAGGCAGCGAGCTCGCCAAAATGCTCGTAAACAACTGGCTCTCCTACGAGTTCGTGGACGGCCCCTCAACGCCTAAAATCGAGCGCATAAACTATTACGACCAGATGTATAATAAGTAGCGGATAACTGGGCGCTGCCCTTTGGAAACCCGCTGGGGAACAAGTTCCCCAGACCCCGGCGAACTAGCGTCCGCCTTACTGAAATATATTTTCGTAAAGGTAAGCGGCAGCTTGCCGCGGGTCAAGGGCCGACCGGCCCTTGCGGATTCTCAA
The DNA here is from genome assembly GCA_031556555.1 of Christensenellaceae bacterium. GTDB lineage: Bacteria > Bacillota > Clostridia > Christensenellales > Christensenellaceae > UBA5399. Next base: position 3,272 of record JAVBSU010000112.1, on the reverse strand, counting down.
GGCGGAGCCTTGAGCCGCCGGAGGCGACCTTATAATTTGGAGGTGCACACAATGCAAAGAATATTCAACGATCCTGACCACATAGTGGAAGACATGCTGGAAGGCTATCTGAAGGCGCACGGTGATGTTTTGGAGCGGGGAGAAAACCCGCGAGTGGTGTTGCGAAAACGCAACGACGAAGCGCCCAAGGTAGGCGTTATAACGGGCGGCGGATCGGGACACGAACCGGCGTTTTTAGGTTACATTGGCAAAAACATGCTGGACGCCGTTGCGGTGGGCGAAATATTTTCCTCGCCTACGGCCAAAGCGTTCCTGGACGCCGCCAAAGCCGCGGATCAGGGCAGGGGAGTGGCCTGCCTGTACGGCAACTACGCGGGCGACAACATGAACGTCAAGATGGCGGTGCGCAGCGCGGCAAAGGAAAACATAAGCATCAAAACGGTTGTGGCAAACGACGACGTCGCGTCCGCCCCCAAAGACGAGCTCAATAAGAGAAGGGGAGTTGCAGGCGAGATTCTCATGTGGAAGTGCGGCGGTGCAAAAGCCGCGCAGGGCGCCGATCTCGACGAAGTCATACGTGTGGCGCAAAAAGCTATAGACAATTCCAAGAGCATTGGCATCGGCCTGTCGTCCTGTACCATACCGGCGGTGGGGCATCCCAATTTCTCCATAGAAGACGGCATGATGGAGCTCGGCATCGGCCACCACGGCGAACCGGGCGTGAAAGTCGTTCCCGTGGAACCGGCCAGCAAGATGGCGCAAACCATGTGGGAACCTCTTGAAAATGAGGACTTCTTCAAACCGGGCGACGAGACGGTCGTTCTCATATCCGGACTTGGCGCAACGCCCGTGATGGAGCTCTACGTGCTTTACAACGAAGTTGCCAAGATTTTCGGGGAGAAGGGAATAAAAGTTCACAAGGCGTACGTGGGCAACCTCTTCACCTCGCTTGAGATGCTGGGCGTTTCGCTCACAGTAATGAAGCTCGACGACGAGCTTAAGGAACTCATAGATATGGACGCGGATTGCACTGGCTTGGTGAGTTTGTGAAGGGCGCCTCCGGCGGCCCTCCGGGGGATTAAGAACCTCCAAAAACGCGTTATGCTTTTAAGTGGGCGAACGGAGTGAGCCGGGTCAAGGGAACGCATAACGAGCGCCCGCAGTGCGGGATGAAGCGAGTGCAGCGTCCACTGAGCATGAGACGAGCAAGCGCATGGGCGCACAGCGAGTCCATAGCAAAGTGGGATCGACCGGCCCTTGTGGGGTTCTTAGGGGCAAAGCCCCTAAGCAGGATGCGACCAAAAGGAGAGATTGATGGAAAGTTTTAAAAACAAGGACGGCAAGGACATTGTTCTCGGTATATGCGAGGCGATAAAGGCCAATAAGGATTATCTAAGTGATATAGACGGGGCTATTGGCGACGGCGACCACGGTATAAACATGAACAAAGGATTCAGCATCAGTGCGGAGAGAATAGCCGGGACGGACGTTTCATTCTCGCAGGCGCTTTATGAACTGGGCGACGTGCTGCTGTCCGAAATAGGCGGCTCCATGGGGCCGATATACGGCACACTGTTCATGGAGATGGGCGACACAGCCGAAGGCGCTGAAGACATAGACTCGGAAGTTTTCGCGCAAATGATGAACAACGCGCTTGACGGGCTGTGCGATATCGTGGACGCGCGCGTGGGCGACAAGACGCTTATGGACGTTATGATCCCGGCCGCAGGTGTTTTTGACGAAGACGCTGCGGTGAAAAAACCTTTTTCCGAGTCGCTCAGCGATATGGTAGAAGCGGCAGAGAAGGGCAGGGACAGCACAAAAGACCTCGTGGCCAAGTTTGGACGCGCCAGCCGCCTTGGAGAACGCACAAGAGGCGTTCTGGACGCGGGGGCGACATCCTGCGCCATAATATTAAAGGCAATGGCCGAGGGGATACAGAAGAAGCTGGAGGGGTGAAATCTCCAAACGTGTTTTGATTAATTAAAGGCAAGCGGCAGTTTTGCCGTGAGCCGCCGGAGGCAACATGATAAACTACAGGCAAAATTTCACAGACGCGCTAAACCACAAGACGACGGCACTGACGCCGTGGGTGTTTGAAGCCACAAAGCATTTCGCGCAAATGTTCACGGAAGAAACGGGCGAGGCTGATTGCGAAGCGGCGCTCGAATCGCACATACTCATGGGCCGGTACAAAAAGGTCACCTGGCTCAGCGACACACTTTACGAAGACGGCTTCGGAACGCGGTGGCAGCTTGGCGCGGACGGCGGGGACATCGGCATCCCCGTGAACAAGGTGGTGAACGCCGGCAACATAGAAAGCTACGAGTTCCCGGAGATAGACGAGGACGTGCTCGCGCCGGCCCTCAAAGCGGTGAGGGAAGACACTAACCATTTCAGAGTGTTCCGGCTCTCGTACGCCGAGTACGAGCGCGCGTGGGCGTTGATGGGCATGGAAGATATACTCCTGAACATGGCGCTTGACGAGGCGCTTGTCATGCGCCTTTTCGAACGAATAACTGAGTATGACCTTATGCTTCTTGACCGCGTGCTGAAAGAGCCTTTCGACGGAGTGTTCTTCATGGATGACTGGGGCGCGCAAAAGGGCCTCATAATGGGACCGGGCGCGTTCAGAAAGTTTATTAAGCCGAACATGCACAAGCTGTGCGAAAAAGTCAAGTCGAGCGGCAAATACGTGATGTTGCACAGCTGCGGCGACAATGAAGAGCTCTTTCCGGATATGATAGAGATAGGCGTAGATTGCTACAACACCGTCCAGCCCGAGATATACGACCTAAAGAAGATCAAACGTGAGTACGGCGCGGACATAGCCTTCTGGGGCGCGATGAGTACGCAGCAGTTCCTCCCCAAAGCAACACCTGAAGAAGTTTATAAAAAATCCGTCGAGACGGTCAAAATACTGGGGGAGGGCGGCGGCTACATCTTTTCGCCCACGCACGCCATAACGCCGGATATTCCCGTGAAGAATATACTAGCAATGCATGAGGCCGTTAAGAGCGTGGAGTGGTGAGTGATGCTAAAGGATTAATCATGAAAGATTATCATACAAATATTTTTTATAGTAATGATGACAAGGGATATATTGGGATTATTCCGGTGGCTTAGGGGCGTTGCCCCTAAGAACCCAACAAGGGGCGGCCGCCCCTTGACCCGGCTCACTACGTTCGCCAATTTAAATAATCAGAAAGGCAAGCGAAGCTTGCCGTGGGGTCTGGGGCTAAGTAGCCCCAGCGGGGTTCAGGGGCAGCGCC
>JAVBSU010000154.1:0-6926 GCA_031556555.1 Christensenellaceae bacterium | reverse complement strand
GTAGTTTACCATTCTTTCACCTCCTTATGGTCTCTGGCCCCATGTCGTCGCATGGGGCAAGGATGTCACGAACAGTTATATATTATATCTTAAAAATGAACGCTATGCAAGAGCCGCCTGTAATTTATTTACGCTATCCTTCAGGCGTTTAAGCGTCTCTTCCCGGCCCAACAGCGCCGCTATCTCTATCGCGCCCCCGGGCGTGACGGCCGTTCCCGTTATGGCTATCCGGAGCGGGTATAAAAGCTGGCCGTTCTTTATTTCAAGCGAGGCGGCAAGGTCCATCATCGCGTCGTGAATAGTGCTTTCCTCAAAATCACCGAGACGCTCCAGAACGGTGTACGCGTCTTTAATGAAGTCCAGCGCGGTCTCGGGAGTGACTTTCATCTTTTTGTGCCGGTAGAGTTCTGTATCGTAATCGGGCATGGCGCTGAGAAAGGCGAGCTTTTCCGGAAGCTCAGTCAAAAGCTCCAGCCGGGGCTGCGTTATCCTCGTTATTATGCTTAGGTCGAATTTATCAGTATCGATCGCCTGTTTAAGGTAAGGCAGGCACACTTTGATGTACTCGTCTTCGGGCAGCGCGCGTATGTACTCCGCGTTCATCCATCTTAATTTTTCCACGTCGAATATGGCGGGCGACTTGCTTATGCCGGAAACGTCGAAGGCTTCGGACAGTTCGTCCAGCGTGAATATCTCGCGCGTGCCGGCAGGCGCCCACCCTAAGAGCGCTATGTAGTTGACTATAGCCGCCGGGAGGTAGCCTTTTTCCACAAAGTCCTCGTACGAAGCGTCCCCGTGCCGCTTGGAAAGTTTCTGCCGCTGGTCGCGCATCACGGGCGGCAAATGGATATACTCGGGAATGTTCCAGCCGAACGCCTCATATAATAAATTATACTTGGGCGTGCTGGATAAATATTCAACGCCGCGTATAACGTGGGATATTTCCATCAAGTGGTCGTCCACCACGTTGGCGAGGTTGTACGTCGGGTAGCCGTCCGACTTTAACAGGACGTTGTCTTCCATGTCCGCGTTTGGCACGCTGATGTCGCCGAACACCATGTCGTGGTAGGTCGTTTCACCCTCGGTTGGGATGTTCTGCCTTATAACGTACGGCTCGCCCGCATCGAGCTTTGCCTGAACTTCCTCTTTGGGCAGCGACAGGCAGTGTTTGTCGTACTTGGGCGTAATTTCCCTCGCCTCGCACTCGCCGCGAAGTTCATTAAGCCGCTCCTTAGTGCAGAAGCAGTAGTACGCCGCGCCGCTACGCACCAGCTCTTCCGCGTGCTTTTTGTAGATGTCCACGCGCTCGGATTGCACGTACGGGCCGTATGCTCCACCCACGTCCGGGCCTTCGTCGTAATTGAGCCCCACTTCCTTGAGCGTCCTATATATTATTTCGTCCGCGTCGCCGACAAGGCGTTCCCTGTCAGTGTCCTCCAGCCGCAGTATAAAATCGCCGTTGTTCTTTTTCGCGTAAAGGTACGCGTACAGCGCCGTCCTCAGCCCGCCAATGTGCAAATATCCCGTCGGGCTGGGCGCGAATCTCGTTCTTACTCTCATATATATCTCCTTTGCCTCCGGCGGCTCAAAGGCTCCACCCTTGAGAATCCCGCTGGGGAACATGTTCCCCAGACCCCGCGCGAACTAACGTTCGCTTACTAATATAAGTTAGGCAAATGCCAGTTTGCCGTGGGTCAAGGGACGACCGTTCCTTGCGGATTCTTAGGGCAGAGCCTTAAGCCGTCGGAGACGACCTTATAAATCAATTAAACCTTATAGCTATCCTTCAGCGCCACTATTTTATTGAACACGTAGCCCTCGTCTTTGGGGTCGTAATAGAAGTAACCCTGGCGCATGAACTGGAAGCGCTCACCTTTTACGGCGTTCACAATTTCGGGCTCGACCATTACGTTTTCCATAAGCTTCATGGAATCTTCGTTCACCACCATTTTGTTCTCATCATCGTAGACGAAGAGATGATCCAGCATACGCGCCCGCGCTTTTACTGACGTGTTCCGCTCCACCCAGTGCAGCGTGCCCTTTACTTTGCGGCTGCTGCCCGACTCTCCCGACTTGGAAGTCTCGTCGTAAGTGCAGATTATTTCTTCCACATTGCCATCCGCGTCCTTGACCACGCGTTCGCACTTTATAATGTAAGCGTTCTTGAGGCGCACTTCCCCGCCCACGGACAGCCTGAAGTATTTATTGTTGGGCTTCACTTCCATGAAGTCTTCGCGCTCTATGTATAGCTCCTTTGAGAAGGGGACGCTGTGCGTATGCCCACCGTCCGGCAGATCCTGGGCCTCCATGTATTCAACTTTGCCGTCGGGATAGTTTTCTATAGTGAGCTTCACGGGGTCTATAACGGCCATTATCCGTTTTGCAGTCCTGTTCAGCTCATCCCTTATGCAGTACTCAAGAAGGCGCACGTCGACTTCCGACACCGCCTTGGCCACGCCGATGCGCTCGCAGAAATCCTTTATGGAAGCGGGCGTATAGCCTTTACGCCTGATTCCGGACAGCGTGGGCATCCTGGGGTCATCCCAGCCTGTTACGACGCCTTCGTCCACCAAACGCTTCAAATAGCGTTTGCTCATTAACATGTTCGTGATGTTGAGGCGCGCGAATTCGTACTGGTGGGGAGTGTGCTCGCACTCGCAGTTAACGACGAACCAGTCATAAAGCGGGCGGTGGTCTTCAAACTCCATGGTGCAAAGCGAATGCGTTATGCCTTCGTACGCGTCTTCCAGCGGGTGAGCGAAGTCGTACATGGGGTAGATCACCCAATCGCTGACCGTCCTGTGATGCTCGGCGTGCACAACACGGTATATGGCCGGGTCGCGCATATTGAGGTTGGGCGACGCCATGTCTATCTTAGCCCTCAACACCTTTTCGCCGTCAGCGAATTCTCCCGCCTTCATGCGTCCGAAAAGATCCAGGTTCTCTTCCACGCTCCTGTTCCTGTAAGGGCTGTCTTTACCCGGCGCGGTCAGGGTGCCGCGGTATTCGCGCATCTCCTCCTGCGTCAAGTCGTCCACGTAGGCGAGGCCCTTCTTTATGAGCACGAGCGCCCTCTCGTACATGTAATGAAAGTAATCCGAACCGTAGTACTCGGCGTCCCACTCGTAGCCCAGCCATTTTATGTCTTCCTTTATGGAACGGATGTATTCCTCGTCTTCCTTGAGCGGATTGGTGTCGTCGAACCTCAAATAGCACTTGCCGCCGTACTCTTTGGCTATGTTGAAGTTGAGCGTTACCGCCTTTGCGTGCCCAATGTGCAGATAACCGTTCGGCTCGGGCGGAAAACGCGTTATTACGTGGTCTTCCCTTCCCGACGCAAGGCCGGCGTCTATTATATCCTCAATAAAATTCTTTTCCCTTTCCATACATAACCCTTTCAAATGTCTAATCGTCTCCGACGGCTCAGGGCTCCGCCCTAAGAACCCGCTGGGGAACAAGTTCCCCAGACCACAACTCACTCCGTTCGCCCAACTTATATCAAAGCGGATTTTGAAGAGTCCAGAAGAACTTTTGAGCGTTAGCAAAAGTTCCTTTGGCCGCCGGAGGCATACTCGAAATATTATACCATATTATACTATTTATGATAAGTCTCGCCCCGCATAATTTTGAAGGCGCGGTAGATTTGTTCCAACAGCACTATGCGGAAAAGCCTGTGGGGCATGGTCATGTCCGAAAATGATACGGCGAGAGCGGCACGCTCAAGAACTTCATCCGAGAGGCCGTTTGATCCCCCTACTACAAAACACATCGAGCCCGCGCCCGCGTTCATAGCTTCCTCCATTTTTTTCGAAAATCCTTCGGATGTGAACTTCTTGCCGCGCATGTCGCAGGCTACCACGTACCCCGAACACCTTTTTAAGAGCTTTTCGCCTTCCTTGCGTTTAGCGCCGCCGCTGTCCGGCTCGTCCATCACCTCAACTACCCTCGCGTCGCAAAAGCGCCCAAGCATTTTTATGTATTCGGCCTGGGCGCGCGAGTAGTAGCCCTCTTTAAGTTTTCCAACACAGAGTATGTCTATCTTAATGGCAGCCACCCCAATTTATTTTGCCTCATAAAATCCGGTGAACCCCTCCCGCTTGGCTATGCCCACGGCCACGTGCTTTCCCGCCACCACGCCGTTTTGCGCGAGGTGCGCGCACACTGTCTCATACGCGAGCTCATAAAAATTATTCTGCTCCGAAAGGTGTCCCAGCAGTATTCCCCTCACCCCGGAAAAAACCAGCTTAAGCGCCGTTACAGCGGCGTCGTCGTTTGAAAGGTGCCCGCTCTCGGAAAGGATCCTGCGCTTTAATGGGTAAGGATACCTTCCGCTCTTCAGCATGTCCACGTCGTGGTTGGATTCTAAAAGAACAATGCCCGAGCCCTCTATGAGCGCGAGCGAAGCCTCCGACACCCTGCCAAGATCCGTCATGACGCTTATTTTCTTTCCGCCCGAGCTGAGGCTGTAGGCAAAAGGCCGCGCCGCGTCGTGGCTTACTTCAAACGGCTGCACGCATATGTCCTTTATGTAAAAATCATCGTCGTCAATGACGCGTATGTTCTGTTGGGCGACTTCGCCGCACCGCTGCACCATCTCGCACCAGGTGGCCTCGTTCGCGTACACGGGTATGTTGTGTTTTCTGGACAGCACTCCTATTCCCGCTATGTGGTCTGTGTGCTCGTGCGTGACGAGTATGCCGTCTATGTCCTTCGCGTCAACGTCTATCTTTTTCAGCTCCCGCTCGATCATCCGGCAGGAATATCCCACGTCTATAAGGACTTTCGCCTTTTTTGAGCCAATGAATATACAGTTTCCCTTTGAGCCGCTGAAAAGCGGAGCTATCGATAAACTCATACATTATATATTACTTCGCGCGTAGAGTTTTTACAAGCTCTAGTGTAACACTAATTATTGAAAAGAACGCGGCAAGCCCGCGGGGCTTCCCCGCTTGACAATTATATACGTCCCGCCTAGACTGTACTCATGAAGAAAAAAATCATGAGTATGGCCATATTAATACTGATTGCGGCGCTCGCAGTCATTTTCGCTTTGCCCGCCTGTTCAAGGAACGATGTGCCCGTTGACTTCTCTTCGGCAAAAAACTGGGCTTCACTCCCCGGGGATCCCTCGCATCCGGTGGACGTATTCTACCTTTACCCCACCACATACGTTATGGGCAGGGGAGAAGACCACATAGCCCTCATAAACAACCAGACGATGCGCATAGGCGCGGACGCCCACGTGCTTTCCCAAGCCAGCGTGTTCGCGGAGAGCGCTAACATATACGCGCCCTACTACCGGCAGTTGGACGGCGATTACTGCCTTTCACTTCCTATCGGCGAGCAGATAGAAGAAGTGTCTGGCATCCCGCTGACCGATGCCACGGACGCTTTTGTGTACTACCTTGAAAACTACAACAACGGCAAACCATTCTTCCTTGCCGGCCACTCGCAGGGCTCGATGGTGCTTCTGGGCCTGCTCGCGGATTACTTCGCGGACAATCCCGGCGTTATGGAAAGGATGATAGCCGCCTATGCCATAGGTTATTCCGTGACCGGCAGTTATCTTGAGCAGAATCCCCACCTTGCCTTCGCCGAAGGGGCGGACGACACCGGTGTAATAATTTCATACAATACCGAAGCGCCAGAGGTCGACGGCAACAACCCCGTACTTTGGCCGGGCGCGATCGCGATAAACCCCATAAGCTGGACGCGCGGCGATACGTCCGCTCCCAAAGAAGAGAGCCTGGGGGCGGTGATTTTCGACCTTGACGCCGAATCTTCATTGGAGCATCCTCAATTCGCCGACGCCGCGGTTAACCTTGAGCGCGGCAGCGTGATTTGCTCAACAGTCGATCCTGATCAGTATTCATCCAGCAACGAGGCGTTCGGCAAGGGTGTTTACCATTCCTACGACTACCAATTCTACTACATGGATTTGCGGAAAAATATTCAAGACAGGCTGGATTCATATACTGCTGGACAGCATTAACATTATTAGTATATAATAACTCTGTTCTTAAATAAAACTGTTGGAGGTTATCTATGGAAAATCAATATAACGCAGGCAATGGGAACCCTAGTAATGGAAGCGCAACAGTATCACTGGTCCTGGGAATACTTTCCCTTGTTTTCATCTTTCTCTTCGCGCCCGTAGGCCTTGTTCTTGGTATAATCGGCATTATAATGGCAAACAAAGCCAAGGCGATCGATCCACAGAACGGTTCGGCCAAGGCCGGGTTCGTGACCTCACTCATTGGCCTAATAATTTGCGCAATAATCACTGTAATAATGATATTAGCGGTTGTTCTTCTCGGCGCGGCGCTTTCATTAGGCATCAGCGCTCTGGGCGATATCGGGAACATAACCGTTTATTGACCGTCACTTTTGTCCCCACTGTACCCGCGAGAGCCAACCGGCTCTCGCGGGTTTTAAGCCTAATCCCTATTCTATTTCACGATACCTTTTCCATTACCTCTCCATCCACCGGCACGTCCGGCAGTGTGGCAAAAGCCTTTTCAAGATCCTCGTCCGTGGGTATGTAGTCTTCCATATCTCCCTCGCGGTATTTCTCGTATGCGGCCATGTCAAAGTAACCCGTCCCCGTGAGGCCGAAGAGTATTGTCTTGGCTTCACCTGTTTCCGCGCACTTCTTGGCTTCCTCTATCGCGCCATATATGGCGTGGGCGGACTCGGGCGCGGGCAAAATTGTTTCGAGTTTGGCGAACTGCACCGCCGCGTCGAAGACTTCCGTCTGCCTGGCCGATATGGCCTCCATGTAGCCGTCGTGGTACAGCTTGGACAGTATGGGGCTCATCCCGTGGTACCTGAGCCCGCCCGCGTGGTTGGCCGAAGGGATGAAGTTGCAGCTTAGCGTGTACATCTTGGCCAGCGGGGTTATCCTGCCCGTGTCGCAGAAGTCGTAA
>JAVBSU010000231.1:0-6859 GCA_031556555.1 Christensenellaceae bacterium | reverse complement strand
GGCGGAGGCTTTTGTGTGGACGTTCGGCGACTCCAACTCAATACTACTCTCATCACTGCTTCTGGTGCTGCTGTTCGCCGACATGCCCTTCATAACGTCCGCCACGCCCTTTTACCTCGTCAGGATAAACCGCGGCGTGTGGCTAATGGGCCAGATACTCTACATCTGCGCCGGGACAATAATTTACATGGCCTTTATCCTGGCGGCGACGTCGCTCGTGTGCGCGCACAATTCCTTTATCGGAAACATGTGGAGCGAGACGGCGGCTATGCTTGGTTACTCGGGGGCGGGAGAGATGGTCTTTTTGCCGGCGTCCGTAAAGACGATGGAGATGTCAACGCCCTACGAATGCCTGATGTGGATATTCATACTGATGACGCTGTACACGCTCCTGTGCGCGTCCATAATGCTGGCTGTAAACCTTAAAAAGGGCCAGCTATGGGGCATGGTAAGCGTGTTTGTATTCAGCGCATTCGGGCTGCTGCTAAACCCCGAGATACTAAAGCAGATACTAAAGCTGCCGGACGAGCTGATGTACAAGGCGAACATCGCCTTCGGCTGGCTGTCGCCCTTAAACCAGGCGACATACCACATGCACAACTTCGGCTACGACCTCCTGCCAAAGCTATGGCAGAGCTGCGCGATTTTTGGCGCGGCAATAATCGTCCTCTTCATCGTGTCGCTCGCGGGCATGAGGAAGTACAGCTTTACATTTACGGGAACGGAGAATGAGTAGATGATGAACGAAATAGACGTAGCCATAAGCATAGAGCACGTTTCAAAGGATTTTAACGGCGAGGTCGTATTAAATGACGTCAGCCACCATTTCGAGGCGGGAAAGATACACGGCGTCATAGGAAACAACGGCTCGGGCAAGACAGTGCTCTTTAAATGCATCTGCGGCTTTCTGCTCCCCTCGTCGGGTAAGATATTCATAGACTACGAGCAGGTGGGAGTGGACATGGACTTCCCGGACGACATGGGCATAATAATCGAAACGCCCGGCTTTTTGCCAAACATGACGGGCTATAAGAACCTTCAGCTATTAGCTTCGCTCCGGCGCAAGATAGGCCCCAAGGAGATACGCCAGACCATAAAGCGAGTGGGCCTCGACCCGTACATGAAAAAGCACGTCAGTAAGTACTCGCTGGGAATGCGCCAGCGGCTGGGCATAGCGCAGGCGATAATGGAAGACCCGCTCTACCTTATTCTGGACGAACCTTTCAACGGCCTTGATAAGAACGGGGCTAAGGACATGCGCGGGCTGATAAAGGAGCTTAGGACAGGCGGAAAGACGATCCTCCTGGCCAGCCACAACGCCAGCGACATAGAAGAGCTGTGCGACACGGTGTGCGAGATGGACGCGGGAGTGCTTACTGTTGTCCGATAGCTTTATTTACGAATTAATTATAACATTTTAACTCTTCATTACGTCATATATGATATAATGAGCTGCGATTAATTCTAAGCGGGTTAAGGGAAAGCGTGTGGAGCGGGAAGCGATAATAAGCCTTCGGGGCGCGGTAAAAATATATAAAACCAGGAAAGTCAGGTTCAAGGCTTTAAAAGGCGTAACTCTGGACATATATAAAAATGAGTTCGTCGCCATAGTGGGCACGAGCGGAAGCGGCAAGTCCACGATGCTCAACCTTATCGCGGGCCTTGAAAAGCCGACTTCAGGCAAGATCTTTATTAAGGAGCGGCCCATACATAAAATGAGCGAGGACGAGCTCGTTGACTTCCGCCTTAAGAACGTGGGTTTCATCTTCCAGAGCTGGAACCTAATGGACTCGTTGACCGCCCTTGAGAACGCGGCCTTCCCGCTCATGCTGCGCGGCATGTCCCATAAGGAACGCATTAAACGGGCTGCAAAGCAGCTTGCGGACATCGGCCTCGGCGGGCACCTAGAGCATTACCCGGACGAGCTTTCGGGCGGACAGCAGCAGAGGGTGTCCATAGCACGGGCGATAATTACCCGGCCCAAGATAGTTTTCGCGGACGAACCCACTGGCAACCTCGATTCACGCACGGCCGACCAGATAAGCGAACTGCTCTTAAAGATAGTGAGGGACGAGGGAGCGACGCTCCTGCTCGTAACGCACGACATAGAAAAAGCCAGGCACGCCGACCGGATCGTGAGGATCGCGGACGGTGAGATAGTGGACATAATAAACAATTGATATCAGGTAATAATAGTAAATGAAACGGCTAAGGATATACATATTAATAGTACTGGCGGTGCTGATTGCTTTTCCCGTGGCAGCCATGGCCAGCGGCGCGATGGAAAACGACATTCCGGTTGTGGTGGAGCCGGAGCCGACCAGCGCGCCCACGCCCGTTCCCGCTCCCGTTGTCACGCCGGGCGCGGAGGAAGAGCCCGAACCGACCGACTCGCCGTACGACACCACGGCTGTAATGCGAATAGATAACGTCAACGTGTACGGCGGTATGGACAGGCCGTATACCAGTGGCTATATGCCGTCCGCAAGCGGCGGTACGGCCAAGGTCGTGCTCCCGCTGGAGTCCGACTATCCCGTTACGGGCAATACGGTAAACGTCCACTTCGACCTCGGTACGCCGGGCGATTCGCCCTTCGTTTTCGGCAACTACGACCAGACGATAACCAAGATGGTTCACGAGACCACCACAGGCAGCAACGAGGCTTTCCTCGTAAGCGTCGACCTGCCCCTTTCCGCCAAGCGTTCCATGGGAAGTTACCCTGTCATCATAACAACGAACGGTTTTCTGATGGACGGCACCCCATTCTCGCAAAGCTTTACGATTTACGTTACAATAAACGACGGCGTCGATCCGGACGCCACGCCCACTCCCGAACCAAAAGAGCCCACGCCCACGGAGAAGCAGCCCCTTCCCCAGCCCAAGATAATGCTGGTGAACTATGAGGTCACTCCTTCGCCGATCGAGGCGGGGGACGCTTTCCATCTGCGCGCGTCGCTCACAAATACGGACGAGAGCCAGTCGCTCAACAACGTTATGATAACCATAGCAGGGGAGACAACGGACCTTCTTCCCACCGGCGCGGAGACGGGCAACTTCTACTTCAAAAAAATAGGCGGCGGCGAGACGGTCAGCGTGGAGATGGACATGGTGGCGTCGGCCAACATAGAGCCCCAGCCGCAAAAGCTTGCCGTAAAGATCGAGTACGAGGGGGCGGAAGCTTCCACCACCGCGTTTTCCGCGGCGGAAAGCATAGTTATTCCCGTTCTCCAGCCCATACGCCTCGAGTATGACGAGCCCAAGATCCCCGAGTCGCTGAACGCGGGCGACACGGTGAGCGTGTCCATGAACGTTATGAACCTTGGCCTTGGGACGGTGCACAACGTAAGGATGTCGCTCATAGCTCCCGGCCTCGAACCGGACAAGACGGCGTTTTTGGGGAACATAGAGAGCGGCGCGTCCAAAAAGGGAGACCTCTACGTGTTCGTGGGCACTCTTGATATGGGCGGCGTGCCGGATGTTTCTTTTGAAGAGGAAGCAACGGGTAGTACGGATGAGACGGTCATCTCCGAAGACGGCGCGGGCGGAATGGGCGAGACGATCATAACCGAAGATGGCGTGGGCATAGTGGGTGAGGCTATTATCACTCAGGCCGGTGCCGGTGGTGAAACGGTGGAACTCGGTGACGCCGCGCTCGATGAGGCGGCCATGCTTGAGGATGAGACGGCGGGTATGGACGGTGAAATGCTTGAGGGCGAGATGGACGGCATGGACGAGACGATGCCGGAAGACGGCATGGCCGGCGAAGAAGGCAAGTACGGCCAGACGGAAGGCATTGTCCTGTTGCAGTACGAAGACGAGTTCGGTACGGAATACAAAGATGAATTCCCCTTCACATCATACATAAACCCACCCGTCATAATGGCGCCCGTGGAAGAGGAAACGGGCGAGGCGGAGCAGCAAGCCCTGCCGCAGTGGTGGATATCTATAATCATCGGGGGCGGTGTCGTGGTTTTGATACTCATAATACGCGGCGCGGTGAAGTCAAAGGAAAAACGCAGGCGGGAAATGGAAGAGAGCGGTTTTAACGATGAGGACGTCTGACCTTATCAAGCTGGCGCTCAATGGGCTAAAGCGCAGGAAAGCCCGTACATTTCTAACGGTTTTGGGCGTTATCATCGGCACGGTGTGCATTGTGCTGATGTTCGCCATCGGCCTTTCAAGTTACCAGCAATTCGAGGAAGCCATGCTTTCCAACACCAACCTTACCGAGATAGAAGTAAACGACTATTCGGGCGGCTCGTCGGGCGGAGGCATGACGGACAGCACGGTGGCATCGATAGCGGGATTGCCCCACGTCAAGGCGGCCTCGCCGGTTATATCCATCCCAATAACCATGACCGCGGGCCAGTACGTGGGCGATATAAGCGTGTCCGCGGTAGACCCGAAAATCCTGGACATCGACTTTGCCGAAGGCGGGATGTTTTCGTCGGAGGGCATGCCTTCGGTGGTGCTGGGCGGAAGCATGCTGCCCTATTTTATCGACCCGGATAATCCCCCCGATTACTACGACTACCAGTCTTATGAAAACTACAAGCCTAACATAGACATGCTCGGTACGGACTGGGAAATGAAATTGGGGTCGAGCTACGACGAGGAAAACCCCGACATGCCCAAGTCGCAGGTTTACCGCGGCAAAATATCCGGCATAAGCAAAAAATCATACAGCGACCAGAGCTACACCGCCTACATGGATCTTGACATGGCTAAGAGAATGTTGATGGAAAACCGCGACCTGGCCGAATACATGGGCCTAAAGTTGGGCCGCTACGACACGCTCAAAATAGTTGTGGACAGCATAGAGAACGTGGACAGCGTGCTGGAGGAAGTCAAGAAGCTCGGCTACCAGACGTACAGCCCCACCGAAATGATAAACCAGATGAGGGAGGAGCAGGGCCGCCAGCAGAGCCAGCTCTTCGCCATCGGCTTCATATCGCTCTTCGTCTCCGCCATAGGCATAGCCAATACGATGTACGCCAACATCCTCGAGCGGCGGAGGGACATCGGCCTCATGAAGGTCGTGGGCATGAAAATAAAAAAAATACGCTCGCTCTTCATTATAGAGTCGGCGTTTATCGGACTTTTGGGCGGAGCTATCGGCCTCGCGGCCAGTTTTATCGCGGTCCTCGTCCTAAACATGGGCGGGGGCGAGACGTCGTTTTTGGGGATGTACTTTTACGGCGGCATGAACGTCAACATACCGCTGTGGCTGGCCGGCGCTGCCATGGCGATAGCAGTCGGCACGGGCGTACTCGCCGGACTTTACCCCGCGTGGCAGGCCACCCGCATGAGCCCGCTTGAGGCCATGAGGGCGGGGTGATACATAAGGTGGGTTGACCACAAATGTATATATTACTCCCCGTACTCACCCAACAACGCGCGCAAAAACTCCTCACTGAGCCCCCCGCCATCGTAACGCAGCTCGCCGCTTGTGTAGCTTACAGCCAATTCTTTGACCACTACAACCATGTCCGCGATCTTGTACGCGAGGCCTTCGTCCTCTATTTCAGAAATCAGCCATGCAAGCTTAAAATGCGCGTTTTCATACTCGCTTATTGGCTCGCCACTCGCGTCTACACTTTCGAGATAGCTTCTTCCCAGTACACGGCCGTATAAATCAACTACATTCATGCAAACTCCCCTCATATCCGTCAGCACCGCCAAATGTGGCCTTAAAGAGGAATACCCCGGCCTCCCCGGAGGGGCGCGGGAGGGGTGTGGGGACGCTTCGCTGTTCCCCACGCTTCTTCTTTGGTACTTTCTTCAAAGAAGAAGAAAGTACATAATGCACAAAGCTTGGGTATTCCTTTAGGGTCAAGGAGCCTCCGGCGGATTATACTGTTCCGCCTGACGGCGGCTCAGGGGCTCCGCCCCTAAGAACCCCAAGACCCATCTTTCCCGCTTCGCTTCAAACAAGCTGTAATAAAAAACGCGTGCAGGCTGCCCTACACGCGCAAGATACTTGAAGTACCGCCGCAAATTTTGTATAATACAAAATGCGGCGCCCCGACTGGGGTTGCATGTTTGGTGTGTGAGCACCTTCGTGCAGGGCTGGGAGCGTTGCTGCGCTTCCGCCTGCCGCGTTTTATAATTCGAGGAAAACAACCTGGCTTCCCTCACCTTTGATTGTAGTCTATTCTCCCACGTTGTCAAGTGGATTGATTTTTTATAACAGCGGCGCGAAGCTTCAATCCTTAAGCAACAATCCAATCGGGCAATGGTCGCTGCCGTAGACATCCGAATATATGATGCTGTCTTCCATACTGCCTTCCATATCGCCGGACACCAAAAAGTAATCTATGCGCCAGCCCGCGTTGGTATCGCGCGCGTGAGTGCGGTAGGACCACCATGTATAGGCGTTTTCCTTGTCAGGGTAAAAGTGGCGGAAACTGTCCACAAAGCCCGAAGCCAAGAGCTCTTCCATTTTGCCGCGTTCTTCTTTGGAATACCCCGCCCGGCCCTCGTTCTCTCTGGGATGCCGGAGGTCGATTGGAGTACGCGCGACGTTTAGGTCGCCGCAGATGACGACGGGCCCGTCTTTTTTGAGCCCGGCCATATAGGCTCTAAAACCGTCTTCCCACTCCATCCTGTAGCCGATGCGCGCGAGCTCGGGCTTGGCGTTGGGCGAATATGCGGTCACCAGCGTGAACTTATCGAATTTAAGCGCCAGCACCCGGCCTTCCTGCCGGTGGATATCCCCGCCGAAATCATAGCTTACGGACAGGGGCTCTGTTTTGCTGAAAACGGCCGTTCCCGAATAGCCTTTTTTCACAGCGCTGTTCCAGTACTGGAAGTAGCCGTCCATCTCAATGTCCGCCTGCCCTTCCTGCATTTTGGTTTC
>JAVBSU010000225.1:0-6834 GCA_031556555.1 Christensenellaceae bacterium | reverse complement strand
GTACGCCAGCGTATACGCGCGGGTGGGCGGTACGTACGAAGTACGCTGCAACGGCGGTATGTTCACCATCTCGCTCAAAGCGGGCGAGAGAATGCCGCTTCCCCTTGATTAAAAACGAAAGGAGCGGCCATGGAGCGTGCCTGGCCGGATCAAACTAATGTCCGGACTTAGAATGGAAAACATAAAAAAAATCTACGATAAAAACGTGCTTGCCGTGAACGATTTCAACATGGAAGTTTTCGACAAAGAGTTTATTGTCATGGTAGGCCCGTCAGGATGCGGGAAAACAACCATGCTGCGAATGATAGCGGGGCTGGAAAGCATAACGGAGGGCGGCCTTTACATTGGCGAAGACCTCGTCAACCACGTTGAGCCAAAGGACCGTGATATCGCGATGGTGTTCCAGAATTACGCGCTTTACCCGCACATGTCCGTTTACGATAACATGGCGTTTGCGCTTAAGCTGCGCAAAATCCCCAAAAACGAAATACGGGAACGCGTCAGAAGCGCGGCGCAAATACTGGGCATAGAAGATTACCTTGGCCGCAAACCCAAGGCGCTCTCCGGAGGGCAGCGCCAGCGTGTGGCGATAGGACGGGCCATAGTGAGGGAACCCAAGGTCTTTCTCATGGACGAGCCGCTTTCAAACCTCGACGCAAAGCTAAGGAACCAGATGCGCACGGAGCTTATCAAGCTGCACCAGCGGCTCCAAACAACGTTTATTTACGTAACGCACGACCAGGTCGAGGCGATGACGCTGGGCGACCGCATTGTGGTAATGAAAGACGGCCTTATACAGCTGGTGGGCGAACGCCAGCACGTGTTCTATAATCCCGTGTATACCTTTGTTGCCGGGTTTATCGGAACGCCCCAGGTGAACTTTATACGCGGGGCCATGCTGACTTTGTATAACGGCGCGTACTGCCTTGATATTTGCGGGCAACGCTACCGGCTGCCGGAAGGGGCCCAGAAGAAACTGCGTGAACGCAATGAAGCCCCGAGGGAAGTTATCGTCGGGATAAGGCCGGAGCACGTGCTGGTGGCGGAAGACGGCGGGGGTGCGATCCCGGTAAAGGCCGAGGTCATAGAGCTCATGGGTTCCGAATACCACCTTCACACTCTCATGCCGGAAGGCACGCCGCTCGTACTGAAAACGGACACCTCCAGGGATTTTAAGCTGCGTCAGCCGCAGGAGCTTTGTGTGAAGTTCAAGGAAGACTCGATACTTGTTTTCGATGTGAAAACCGAGGAGAACATACTTAATTAGAATATCAGCCACATTTGCAAGGAGCTGGCTTTGCGGGCCCGCTCCTTGTTTTCATTTCATTGTTCCATGCTTACGATTTGCGCCTTCAGCGCCTTTAGCTCCTTGAGCACTTTATTCTCCCTGCCCAGCAGGAAGAACGCGTTTTTATACGATTCGTAAAGTTTGCCGTACGCTTCGGCTGTACCCGGTTCGGGATTGTAAGTCGTCACATCTTTGCAGGACATTTCGTCTATCGCGTCATCCATACTGCCGTAGCCGCCTCCTGCCGCTCCCGCCGCCACGGCCGCGTATATCGCCGACCCCTGCGCGCAGGCAAGCGATACCTCGGACGCATGTATCGGCGCTCCAATAACGTCGGCGTATACCTGCATGAGCAGCTGATTCTTTTTGGGTATTCCGCCCACCGCGTAAAATTCGTTCACTTCTATACCGTTTTCCCGGAAAGTATCTATGATCAGCCTGCTGTTGAAAGCCGTGGCTTCAATAAGCGCGCGGTATATTTCCTCCGGCTTTGTTGTAAGTGTGCAGCCCATCAGCACGCCGCTCAAATCAAAATCCATAAGCGGCGTACGGTTTCCGTTCCACCAATTAAGCGCGAGAAGCCCGCTTTCTCCCGGTTTCAGCTTGGCGGCCAATTTGTCCAGCCGTTGGAATACCGCCGCTTCGTTGCGCGCGTTTTTAGTATAGCTTTCCGGAAGGCCGTTTCTAACGTACCACGTGAGCAACCCTGCCGTTTTCAAGGTAAAACAGCGCCGCGCGGGCCGACAGGCTGCCGAAGTCCACCCCTATAGTGTATTTTTTACCCATGACATCACCTTACGCGTAAACGCCGTATTCGAGCGCGGCATCACGCATGGCCACGACGTTTTCCACCGGCACTTCGTTCTGGGTGTTGTGAACCGGCGTAAACACGTAGCCCCCCCCTTTGCCTAATATTTTAATCCGTTCCCTGACCTGTTCGCGCACTTCTTCGGGAGTGCCGAACTGGTAGGTCGTTTGCGTGTCCACACCGCCTCCCCAGAACACGATCTTATCGCCGTGCTTTGCCTTGAGCGCCGCCGGATCCATGTTTTCGGCGGTGACCTGCACAGGGTTGATTATGTCTATGCCCGCGTCTACCATATGCCCAATTATATTCCCTATCGAGCCGCAACTGTGGTACAGCGTTTTAACGTGCGTGTTTTCATGTATGTAATCGTTGACCAGCCTTAAATTTGGTACGTAAAGGCCGCGGAAAGTGTCGGGGCTGAAAAGCTCGCCCCGTTGCGTGCCATAGTCGGTGGTGGATACGAATACCGTATCTATGTACGGTTCCACCGCCTCGAAATACAGCTTGAGATTCTCTATATTCCTGAGCGCCGTGGCTTCCAGCACTTCATTTATGTAGCCGGGGTCCGTGAACAGGAGGCACAGCCAGTCGGTGAACGTCTGCCCCGCCATTATCCCCGTGGTAGTCATCTTGAGTTTTCCAAATCCGCCTGATACGGAGTATTCGGTGTTTTCGTGAAGATATTTCGCGCGCGTCTGCAATACTTTAAGCTCTTCGTCCGCATAAAGCGGAATGGAAGCGCTCCACTCTTCCGGCGGCATAAATTCGTCGGGCGAGGTATATGACGGATCCGCATACCTTTCAAAGTACAGGGATGTCGGCGCCATTTCGGCCACCAGCCTTCCCTTTTTGTCCCTTAAGTATATGTACCCTTTCTCATCAATTTCAGGATCGAACCCGCCCGGCATGAGCACTTTGTTTTTGTTGTTGTTTTCCCATACCTTCCAGTCCCGGTTAAAAAGGTCGAAGTATTCACAGTAATTCTCAAGCTGCACTACATCCGTCCTGAACCATGAACGCAAAGGCTCGTCCACGCGGGCGAGCATCTGGAACTGATCGAATACTTTTGGGAGCTCCACGTCAAGACCCAGGTACTTTCCCAGCTTTATGTACTCGTCCACATGTACGCCGGTGGACTTTGTGCCGCCTATGTCTATGGGCACCCGGTCCGCTTCCTCGTGATTTATGGCTTTTAATACTCTCTCCCTAGAAGTCATTAATTTATTCCTTCCTCACCATTATTATACGCGCCTGTTGCGGCAAGGCTCATAATCCTAGCCTCCGAAACTTCGCCGCGGTCAAGCTCCCCCACGGCCCTGCCCTTTGACATGACTATAAAGCGGTCGCATATGGCGCACAATTCGGGCAACTCGGACGATATCACTATTATGCTCATCCCCCCCGCGGCGAGGCTGGCTATTATGCCATAGATCTCACTTTTAGCGCCGACGTCAACTCCGCGCGTTGGCTCGTCCAAAAGCAGTATCTTGGGCTGCATTGCCATGCACTTACCGAGCATGACCTTTTGCTGGTTCCCGCCCGAGAGCGACAGTATGTTGTCCGACAACGAGTTGGCTTTGATATTGAACGAATTAAAGTATTCCTCCGCTATGGCCCTCTCGCCCGCATAGTCTATGAAAAACCCCTTTTTTATCCTCTTCAGCGAGCTCAGGGTTATGTTCTTCTTTATGTCCATCGAGCCCACGTAGCCGTCGCGCTTCCTGTCCTCCGTTAGCAGCGCGAACCCGTGCCTTTGCGCGTCTTCGGCGTTTCTGATGTCCACTTTCTCGTAATAAAGGTAGATCTCGCCGTCCTTCCGGGGGAGCACGCCGTATATGCCGCGCAGCACTTCGCTCCGCCCGGCCCCCACAAGTCCCGCCAGCCCCAGCACTTCCCCGCGCCTGAGCTTGAAGCTGACCCCCCTTACAATATCTATCGTCGGCGTGCTCGGATGCTGGACCGTCAGGTTCTTTACCTGCAATACGGTTTCGCCTAGTTCCTTGTCCACGCGGGGATACATCGCTTCCATCTTACGGCCTATTATATCCTCTATTACCCTTCCCTGGTCGTATTCGCCCTTTGAATATCCGGAAACGACAGAACCGTCCCTTAAGACAACTATCCTGTCGCATATGCTGAATATCTCATCGAGCTTATGGGATATGTATATGCAGGATATCCCCTGCTGCTTCAGCTGGTTCAAAACCGCAACGAGTTTTTCAGTCTCCGCGCGGGTAAGGGTGGAGGTAGGCTCGTCGAGTATAAGCACGTGCGGGTTTAAATGCAGCGCGCGCGCTATACAAATCACCTGCTGCACGCTGGCGCTCAGGTTCCTTACTTTCCGTTTAACGTCTATTTCAAACCCCAACCTTCCGAGGAGCGCCTCGGCGTCGCTGTACGTCTTCTTCCAGTCAACAAAGCCAAACCTGTTTTTGTCCAGCTTTCCGATAAATATATTTTCCGCCACGGAGAGGTCGAGTTCAAGATTTATTTCCTGGTATATCATACCGATGCCCACTTTATGCGCGTCCTCCGGGGAATGGAACTCCACCTTCTCCCCGTTGAGCAGGATATCGCCCGAATAGCTGCCGGTCGTGTGCACTCCCGATAGTATTTTCATCAGCGTAGACTTTCCCGCTCCGTTTTCTCCTATGAAGGCAAGAATTTCCCCTTTGTTAAGCGAAAAATTTACGTCCTTTAAGACGGCGTTGCCAAAGAATTCCTTGCCCACGTTTTTTGCTTCAAGAACAACAGTATTTTGATCCATAACGATTCCCCCACACACGCCTTACGATTCCACGGTCTTGTTGCGCCGCAGCTGGTCGATCACCACGGCTACCACAAGCACCGCGCCCACAATAAAGTTCTGCCAGTAAACGGAGACTTTCATTACGGTCATGCTGCTTGAGAGTACGTTCATAAAAACCGCGCCTATCGCCGTGCCTATGAGCGTGCCCCTGCCCCCGTACGTGCTCGTGCCGCCTATTACTGTTGCCGCAATGACCTGAAGCTCGTACCCCGTTCCCGCCGAGGGCTGCGCCGACCCCAGCCTCGAAGCCTGGAAAATGCCAGTAAGGGCCGCAAGTATTCCCGTTATCGTGTAGCACGCTATACTCACCTTCTTAACGTTTATGCCCGACACTATCGCTGTTTCAAGGTTTCCTCCTATCGCGTATATTTTGCGCCCGAATATCGTATGGTTCAAAACCACAAAGAACACGGCCGCCAGTATTATAGCTATGAAAACCACCGATGGCAGCCCTATTATGGCCGTCTGTTCCATAGCCATGAACTCTTCGGGCATGGGAAATACCGGCACGCCTTCCGTAAGTATGTATATCGCGCCGCGCGCCATGTAGTACGTGCCCAGCGTCATCATGATTGCCGGAATTTTAAACGTTGATATGATAAACCCGTTGCCAAAACCGCACAACGCGCCCATAGCCAGCCCAACGATTATGCTGAAAGGTATGTTCATCCCCGCGACCAGGCACATTCCGGTAACAGTGCCGCCGAGGCCGAGCACCGATCCCACGGAGAGGTCTATGCCGCCAATTATCATGATCATCGTCATGCCAATTGCGGGGATGAGCATGTAGCCGGTGGAGCGAAGCACGTTTGTGATGTTTGCGTACGTCATGAATACCGGGTTAACAAGCTGTACTATGATCATAAGGGCAATGGTTATGAGGAGGATACCCATTTCATTCGCTCTGAATATCCTCCTTACGAGGCTGGCTCCGCCCTTTTTTTCCTGTCTCTTCTCCATTAATGTATACCTCTTAAATTTGAAACTAGCTTAATACTAGTATAGACCGGGAAAGGAGGCGGCTTGACCGTCTCCTTTCCCGCGCCTTATTTTTCCTGGAACCTTGCCGTTAGCCTACCGGCCATTCGTAATCGGGGAAATCAACCTTAAACCACTGCGAGCCGTCTGTGAAACCTTCGTCAAACGCATCGCAGTTTTCAGCCGTTATCCACGTCGTTCCGGTGTCCGCGAACGCTTCCGGGGGCAGCTCTCCGTACACGGCGTCCATGTAAGTCCACATGGCGGGGCGGTAACCGTACTGGAAGTAGTTCTGTCCCACAGAGCCAAATACGTACCCGTCCTTTATTGCCGCCACGTTATCGTCCATGGCTCCGTCCGCCGCTATGATAACAGTCGAGGGGTCGATCCCCTGCTCCTTCATAACCCCGGCGACAGCTCCGCCGATCTCCCCTCCCGAGCATACGATGGCGTTAAGCTCGGGATAGGTGAGGAAGAGTTCCTGCGCGCGCTCGGCGGCAACGAGGGAATCGGATTTGCTCTCCGCTTCCGCGATTATTTCATATCCCGCTTCGTGTTCGTCGAACGCCGCCTCAAAGCCGTCCATTATCGTCTGGGACATGATTGAGTCTATTTGATAGTAGAATTCCACAGCGTAGATTTTCTCGCCTTCGAGCGCTTCGCTCACCTTCTTGCCGGCGTTGTAGCCCCAGTTGTACTCGTCGGGGTTTGCGCCGCCCGCCATGTACTCATGCAATGCCGGCTTTTCTTCTTCCGCGGGCACAACCGGCTTTGCCCTGATGGGCGCCACGCGGTCATGGCTCCGCCTGTTTATTACTCCCCTAACAATACAATCCACTAACAAGCAGCGGCATACTTAGCCGACTTATGAAAGAAATAAGCCAGTACATGTTGTGAATCCAACTGCCTGCGCTTCATAAAAGACCTTGCGTTATGCTCTATATCCGCCTC
>JAVBSU010000095.1:0-5550 GCA_031556555.1 Christensenellaceae bacterium | reverse complement strand
AGACGTCGAACGTGCCGCCGCCAAGGTCGAATACCAGTATTTTCTGGTTGTGGCCCTTATCCAGCCCGTAGGCCAGAGCGGCCGCCGTGGGTTCGTTCACTATCCTTAAAACTTCCAGGCCGGCTATCCTGCCCGCGTCTTTTGTCGCCTGCCTCTGCGAATCGCTGAAGTACGCGGGAACCGTTATGACGGCCTGCGTCACGGTCGATCCAAGGTACGCCTCCGCGTCCGCCTTTAGCTTCTGCAATATCATCGCCGAAATTTCCGGCGGGGTGTAAGTCTTGTCTTCTATATGGATCTTCCTGTCCGTGCCCATATCGCGCTTTATCGAGCTTATGGTATGGTCGGGGTTTGTCACTGCCTGCCTCTTTGCCACCTGGCCCACAAGCCGCTCTCCCGTATTAGAAAATGCCACTACCGAAGGCGTGGTTCTGCCGCCTTCCGCGTTGGGTATGACGACGGCTTCGCCGCCCTCCATGACAGCTACGCACGAGTTCGTCGTGCCAAGGTCGATTCCTATTACTTTACCCATATATGTTTCCTCCTAAATATAAATTCTAAAACAATTTATTATATATATCTTTTATCTTTTATTATAAACAGTTATCCCGGCGCAGAACGCCCGGTTTTCTTGCTTTTATCACTTATTTACTTTAACCATAGCGTGCCGCAGTATACGGTCTTTGAGCGTATAGCCCTTCTGCATCGTCTCCACGATATAGTTCGACTCGCAGTTCTCGTCCTCTACCTGCGCCACAGCGTTGTGGTAGTTCGGGTCGAACGCGCAATCAGTGTCTATCGGCTTGACGCCCAGCGAGCTGAGCGTATCTATGAGCTGGCGCATGATCATCTCCATGCCGCTCAAAAAAGCCTTGTCAACGCATTCGGACGCCAGCGCCCGCTCAAAGTTGTCAAGCACGGGCAGTATGGCGTTTACGGTATCCGCAACCCCGTTGTTGTAAGAATTTGCGGACAGTGCAGCGTTGCGCTTCTTATAATTTTCAAAGTCGGCCCGCTCGCGTATGAGGGCGTTTTTATAGTCTTCCCTCTCGCCCGCGTATGCGGCAAGCTTCTTTTCCATTGCGCTTCCGCCGCTCTTCACTTCTTCACTCTCTATGGCCTGTTCTTCACTGGCTTGCCCGTCTTCATCTTCCAGAACAGTTTCGTCCGCTTCGGAACGGCCGATTTCTTCCACCTGTTCTTCGTCGAACGCCTTTTCCCTCATATCCTCTTTATTCTTTTTGTTCGCCAATCTCATCAACCTGCCTTTTTAACGTTTTTGATCGTCCCCTTCTATAAAGCAGGACAATATTTCATTCATGCTGAGGCCCACGTAATTTAGCACAGCCAGCACCCGGGCGTAGTTCATACGCGTGGGGCCCAGGACTCCGAACGAGCCTATTTTCTTGCCGCCCACCTGATAAGTAGCCGTGACGACGCTCATATCGTTGAAGTCTTCGTGCTCGTTTTCGCTTCCTATTTTAAGCGAGAACTCAAAATCTCCCGGCTGCTCCAAGAGCGGGTAAAGGCTGTCCTTCGTGTCCAGTATCTCAAGGAAACGCTGCGCTTTTTCCACGTTCTTGTATTCGGGATAGTTGAATATATTCTGCGCGCCCTCAAGTATCATCTTCCGCTTGGACCTACTGGCGTTTACCGCCTCAAAAACCTCGCTTAAGACATTCTGCTGTTCTCTAACGCCCTGCCTCGACAGTACCGCTATCTTTTCGGCCGCGTCTATCAGGTTGCAGTCGTTCGCCACTTCCGTGATCATGTTGCTCAGCCGCTCCATGTGCGCGCCGTCCAGCATGGACGGCACCGTTATTACGGTGTCCCTGACTATGCCGTTGCCCGTGACTATTATAAGCATCGCCTTCGTGTCCGTCAGCTTTACGAGCTGGATGCGCTTTACCTTCGCGTCATCAAGCTGCGGGCCCGACACGATCGCTATCTGGTGAGTCGTGTCCGACAATACTTTGGCGGCGGTATCGAGCACTTGCGTTATCTCGCTCACCCGCTTGTTGAAGTAGGTCTTTATAAAATCCGTATCCTCTTTCGCAAGCACGCCTATGTGTAACAGCCGGTCAACGTACAGCCTGTACGCAAGATCGCTGGGCGTGCGTCCGGCGGAGGTGTGCGGCTTGTCCAGGTAGCCAAGTTCTTCAAGATCGGCCATTTCGTTCCTTATTGTGGCCGAACTGTAATTTATCTCTAGCTTTTTTGACAGTGTACGGGACCCTACCGGTATTCCGGTGTCTATGTAATCGTCTATTATCGCCTTAAGTATTTTTAATTTCCTGTCCGAAAGTTCCATTTTCCTTTCCCGCGCCTGTCTTAATTCTTGTATGCGGCTCACCGCCGTTTTATTTTTGTTAGCACTCGTTCATGGCGAGTGCTAACCGTACGATATAAGAATACACCCGCAACATGCTTATGTCAACAGTTATTAACTAAATATTCACATATTTCCGGTGAGCATTAAAACTAACCTGTTTTGCAGGCAATAGCCTTTTGGAGTGGGCCTGACGCGCCCGTCCTCGACCGCCGCAAGGCCGTGCAAGACAGCCTCTTCGAGCTCGTCCGCATGGGTTTTTTCAAAATCCTCGCCGAAGGCGTCCCGGTAGTCCTGAAGCGAGAAGCCTTCCAGGATCCTTAGCGTCAACATGACATACTCGGCCTTCCGCTCCGCGTCGCCCACAAACTGTGAAGAAGCGTATTTTATCTCGCCTTTGCCAAGTCGGCCGATGTAAGCGCCGGTATCGTCCGTATTGCAAAAGCGCAGCCGGTCGATATTAGAATGCGCGGCAACGCCCAGCCCGAGGTAATCGCCTAACCGCCAGTACTTCATATTGTGCGCGCACTCCCGGCCAAAGCGGGCGAAGTTTGAAATTTCATAATTGATAAAGCCTTTGGACGTAAGTATTTCCCGCGCGGCCTGGTACATGTCCGCGTCGGCGTCCTGCCCCACGGGCTCAAGCCCGCCTTTAGCCAGCATTTCACCGAACGGCGTCCCCGGCTCTATTTTGAGCGCGTACGCCGATATGTGCTCGGGTTTCAGGTACATCACATGGTTGAGGCTGTCCCGCCAATCGTCCATGCCCTGTCCGGGTATGGCGTATATAAGGTCAACGTTTATGTTATCGAAGCCCGCGCCTCGCGCCAAATGGAAGGCATCGTCGAATTGTTCAACCGTATGCCGCCGTCCAAGGAACGTGAGCAGTTCATCCTGCGCCGCCTGCATGCCCATGCTCAGCCTGTTTATTCCCGCGCGCCGGTATTCGCCGAGCTTGCCCTCGTCCACGTCGGAAGGGTTTGTTTCGATAGTTATTTCCGCGCCGCCGCTAACGTCAAAGTGGGCGCGCAACGTTTCCATAAGGCCGCCAATGCGCCCGCCCTCCAGGCTACCCGGCGTGCCGCCGCCTATGTATACGCTGTCCACCCGCTTCGCGTACATTTTCCCCGTAAGTGTTATCTCTTCCGCCAGCGCGTCCATGTATCCGGGGATGAGACCGGTCTCTCCTGTGGAAACGAAGTCGCAGTAATTGCACTTGCCGCCCTGGCAAAACGGGATGTGTATGTATATTCCCAGCATGTTAGTTTGTTTTCAAAACGCTCATGAAAGCTTCGGACGGGACTTCCACGCTGCCCACCTGGCGCATGCGCTTCTTGCCCTCCTTCTGTTTTTCCAGCAGCTTCTTCTTGCGGCTTATGTCGCCCCCGTAGCACTTCGCCAGCACGTCCTTACGCAATGCTTTCACCGTCTCGCGCGCTATGATCTTGCCGCCAATGGCCGCCTGTATGGGTATTTCGAACATCTGCCGGGGAATTACGTCCTTGAGCTTTTCGGCAATGGCCCTGCCGCGCGGGTAAGCCCTGTCCCTGTGCACTATGAGCGAAAGCGCGTCGCACATCTCACCGTTAAGGAGTATGTCAAGCTGGACAAGGTCGCTCTTCTCGTAGCCCTTGACTTCGTAGTCCATGGACGCGTAGCCGCGCGTCTTGGATTTTAAAAGGTCAAAAAAGTCGTAAATTATCTCGTTGAGCGGCACTTCGTAGTGCAGGAGCACGCGTGTTTTTTCTATGTACTCCATGTTCTTGAAGCTGCCGCGCTTGTCCTGGCAAAGCTCCATTACCGCGCCCACGTACTCGTCAGGAGTCATGACAGAAACTTCCGCCACCGGCTCTTCCATGTATTCTATAGTGGAAGGATCGGGAAGATTTGTCGGGTTTTCGATAACCATCTCATTTCCGTCCATAATGTGAACCTTGTACGCCACGCTGGGCGCGGTCGTAACGAGATCCAGGTCGAATTCGCGCTCTATGCGCTCCTGTATTATCTCCATGTGCAGAAGGCCCAAAAAGCCGCAGCGGAAGCCAAAGCCCAGCGCCACCGAAACTTCCGGCTCGAATATGAGCGAAGCGTCGTTTAAGTGCCGCTTTTCCAGCGCGTCGCGAAGGTCGTCGTACTTCGCCCCGTCGGCCGGGTATATGCCGCAGTAGACCATGGGCGTTATCTTTTTGTAGCCGGGCAGCGCTTCTCCCGTGGGGTTGCCGGCGTCCGTAATAGTGTCGCCCACGCGCGTATCCGCCACGTTCTTTATGCTGGCGCAGATGTAGCCTACCTCGCCCGCCTTGAGCTCCGCCGTGGGCAGCATGCCCGGAGTGAACACGCCGACTTCCGTGGCGTCGAATGTCTTTTTTGAGGCCATGAACTCAATTTCCACATCCTCGCTCACTTTGCCCTCGAACACGCGCACATAGCTAATCGCGCCCTTGTAATTGTCGTAATAAGAATCGAACACCAGCGCTTTTAAAGGCTTATCCGGATCGCCCGCGGGCGGGGGCAACTTTTCTACTATAGCCTCCAGCACGGCTTCGATGTTCACGCCGTTCTTGGCGCTTATCCTCGGGGCGTCCTGCGCCTCTATGCCCAAAACGTCCTCTATCTCCGTGGTGATCTCATCCGGCCGCGCGCTTGCGAGGTCTATTTTATTTATGACCGGGATTATCTCAAGGTCGTTGTCCATCGCGAGGTAAACGTTGGCCAGCGTCTGCGCCTCTATTCCCTGGGTCGCGTCCACAACCAGCACCGCGCCCTCGCACGCCGCCATGGAGCGCGAGACTTCATAGGTAAAGTCAACGTGGCCGGGAGTGTCGATAAGGTTCAGTTCGTACTCCACCCCGTCTTTTTTGTATATCATCCGCACCGCCTGCGACTTTATGGTAATGCCCCGCTCCTGCTCAAGCTCCATAGTGTCCAGTAACTGCTCACGAAGGTCGCGTTCGGCCACCGTGCCCGTCATTTCGATAAGGCGGTCGGCCAGCGTGGACTTGCCGTGATCTATGTGCGCTATTATGCAGAAGTTCCTTATATTTTTACGGTAATCGTCGTTCAAAGCAATAACCCGTCTTTCTTAAATTTATGTTTCATATGTTGTCTCCACCTTTTTTATAATATTATTCTCAATCAATATTATCAACAATAACTGAAAAAACATGCTGTAATATTTTCTCACTAAAAAAACGGCTGCATATAATTAATTATGCGCCGCT
>JAVBSU010000016.1:0-3634 GCA_031556555.1 Christensenellaceae bacterium | reverse complement strand
GCCTGACATGCCTATCGACGCCATTGAGCGCGAACCTAACTCCGGCAGCCAGACCGCCATGGACAATATGGTCATGCAAGGCCTGCCCATGGCTGAGGACAACTGGCGTGAGGACAGTATGTCCGACCTTGTCATGATGGTCTCAGATTCGCTGGGCAGCCTCGGCTACACTTACCAGTACTACATAAACGACCTCTACAACGTGTCCGGCGACGCGAGCCTGAAAGTTCTTAAGATCGACGGCGTTGCTCCCGAACCGCAAAACATAATAGACGGCAGTTACCCGCTGTCTTCCTACTACTATGGCGTAATCAATTACTGGCAGCTTTGGGGGACCGGAGGCAAGTTTTTAAACTGGATGCTTCTTCCCGAGGGGCAGGCCGCCATAGAACAGGCGGGATACATACCCGTGTCTCCCTCGTCCGGCGAGGTGCCCGTAGAGACCATTCCAGAGGATATGGTTGATGAGGACGGCCTTGTTTTTCCGGGAAGCGACTGGAGCTATCTTGACGAAAGCAACCTTACCGAATTACTTACGCGGGGCGGCGAGCCCGCCATGCTGCTCGGCTATGCGCGCAATGAAATATTCGCCAGGCACTGCAACGAATTCGAATCGCCCATGTACGTACAGCATTACAGGAAGTATCCGTGGTACAACCTTACGGCGCACCATAAAGTTAGCGAGCGCGAGCTCAACGAATACGAGCTGGCAAACCTTGAACTAATAAAGGAATGGGAACAGGAGTACAAATAAAATATCGTGTATTATGATTTTGAACAACCCCGTTTAAGCTTGCGCTTCGGTGTGTAAAATGAAGTAGTATTTTACAACGAATAAAACCGGAGGAAGACGAAATGGAAGCTATTAAAAACCCCGCGAATCTCCGCGACCTTGGAGGCATACGCGGCGCAGGCGGCAAGCGCGTCGCTCCGCGCCGCCTGCTGCGATCGGGCGAACCCGTTGGCCTTAACGCGGCGGAACGCGAAGTGCTGTTAAATTCCTATGACCTTAAGTGCATAATCGACCTTAGAAGCTCGGTAGAGCAAAAAAACCGCCCGGACGACACGTTGCCCGGCGTGAGGTACGTGCCCATCGACATCATGAAACACGCGGCGCAAAAATCACCCGACCTGGATACCCTGCTCACAAAGCTCAAAAATCCCGCCACCGCGGAAAGCTTCATGTTGGAAGTTTACGACATGATGATAAGAGACGCCGGCGCGCAGGCAGGTTACAGGGAATTCCTGGCCACGCTCTTAGCGCGAAAAGAGGGCGCGAGCCTGTTCCACTGTTCGGCGGGCAAAGACCGCGCGGGGCTTGCCGCCGCCATCATACTGACTGTTCTGGGCGCTTCGAAAGCGGACATCATGACCGACTACTTAAGGACGAACGAGCTAAGGAAAGAAGCGAACGCCGGTTTAATAGCGCAAATGCGCGGGCGCGGCATGGATGACGGCCAGATCGCTGCTATAGGCATAGCGCTGGACGTTGAGGCCGCTTACCTTGAAAAGTCTTACTCCACCGCGGAAGAGTTGTTCGGCTCGTTCGAAGCGTACGTCGAAAAAGGGCTCGAAGTGAACGAAGAGCTCGCTTCAAGCCTGCGGGACATGTATCTTGTGTAGGTAAGGTAAGCTAAGCTAACTACCGCTTGCTTACCCACTTCTCAAGGGCCGCGTATAGTAATTCCGGATCGATCGGTTTTGTCACGTGATCGTTCATACCGGCTTCAATGCTTTTTTCGTGATCCCCGGACATGGCGTGGGCGGTCATGGCGATGATGGGCAGGTTCTTGAACCTGTCCATTTCCCTGATTTCTTTAGTGGCTGAGATGCCGTCCATAACCGGCATTTGGATGTCCATAAGCACGAGCTCGTAATCGTGGGACAAGAGCATCTCAATGGCTTCCTGGCCGTTGCCCGCCACATCCACCTTATAGCCCTGCATCTTAAGGATCTCCTCGGCTATGACTTTATTGACCTCATTGTCCTCTACCAGCAGTATCGGCTTCAGATCCGCCGCCGCTATATGGCTGGCTTCGGGCGCTTGGAGCTCTAAATCTCCCCCCTCCGCATGCCCGAGCCCAGCATCGTCAACGAGTTCGAACTCGGCCGTGAGGAAAAATTCCGAGCCCTCTCCGGGCGCGCTCGTGCACCAGAGATCCCCGTGCATAAGGTTCACCAGTTTTTTGCTTATGGCAAGCCCCAGCCCGGTGCCGCCATACTTTCGCGTGGTGGAGCTGTCAGCCTGGGTAAACGGTGTGAAAAGGCCCTGGATTTGCTGGGCATCCATGCCTATGCCCGTATCTTTGACTAAAAACTGAAATGTGACTTTCCCCTCCGTCCTGGCAAGCTCCTCCACCGAGAGTGTGACGCTGCCGCCCCTGTCCGTGAATTTTACGGAATTACCGATGAGGTTTATAAGGATCTGCGCCAAACGGAGCGGGTCTCCCTTGAGCTTTTTTGGCAGGCTATGAGGAGCGGAAATGTCAAATTTCAGGCCTTTATCCGCAATGCTCTGGCTGAACGTATCCCTCATTTGCCTGAGCACATCTTTTATGGAAAACTCGGTATTCTCCATCTCTAGTTTGCCCGCGTCGATTTTCGAGAAGTCCAGGATATCGTTTATTATCCTGAGCAATGTTTTTGCCGACTGTTCTGTTTTATTCAAATAATCCTTTTGCTTGGCGTCAAGGCTTCCGCCAGGATCGAGCTGTATAAGGTACAGCATCCCCAGGATAGCGTTCATTGGCGTGCGTATCTCGTGGCTCATGTTGGCCAAAAACTCGCTCTTGGAGCGGGCGCTTTCCTCGGCGGCGTCGCGCGCAAGGCGCAGGTCGTCCTCCACCTGCCTTATCTCCGCCATCATTTTCTTGTACTCGCGCATATCTCGCGTGTAGCCCGCCACTATATAGGTGTCCCCGCGCTTTACGCGCACAAGCGTTATCTCGGACGGAACAGGATCGCCGTTCAGTTTCTGGTGCATCCACTCGAAAACAATGCCGCCTTCCTTGAACGCCTTTGTTATGTTTTCGGCCGCCATCTCGGCCGAAGGCCGCCCGTTTGGCTGTAATTCCGGCGAAAGCTCAAAAAAACGGTCCAGGTATTCCTGCTTGTTTTTCAATTCAAAAAGTTTTACGGCTTCCTCGTTGCAGTCTATGTTGTTGAAGTTCTCGTCCCAAAGATTGCAGCAGAGCGGGGTCGCGTCCAGCATGATCTGGGTGCGCTCGTTGGCTTCGTTCGTTTCGGCCATCATTTTCTTGTACTCTCTGAGGTCGCGCGTGTAACCCGCCACTATGTAGCTTTCCCCGCGCTTTACGCGCACAAGCGTGATCTCGGACGGAACGGGCTCTCCGTTAAGCTTCTGGTGCATCCACTCAAAAACAACGCGCCCTTTTTCAAACGCCTCCTTGATGTACCTGACGGCTTTTTCCGATGAAAGCACCCCGTCCGGCTGGCGCTCGGGCGAGAGCCTGTTGAAATTATCCAGGTATTCCTGCTTGTTTTTCAATTCAAACAGTTTTACGGCTTCCTCGTTGCAGTCTATGTTGTTGAAGTTCTCGTCCCAAAGATTGCAGCAGAGCGGGGTCGCGTCCAGCATGATCTGGGTGCGCTCGTTGGCTTCGTTCGTTTCGGC
>JAVBSU010000211.1:0-4489 GCA_031556555.1 Christensenellaceae bacterium | reverse complement strand
ACATGTTCCTTTCATCTCCCTATCCTTTTAAGCGCCAAACCGACGAGTTCTTCCGCCGTGTCGCCCAGCGCCTTGACCGAAGCGACCGCCGCAAGCGCTTCCTGCCTGCTGTAGCCGAGGCCTGCCAGCGCGGCGCATGCGTCAGCGGCGGCGTCCGACACGCCTGATATGGGCAGCGCTTCGCCCTCCTGGCCCACGGCCTCCGAAAAGTCCACCTTCTCCTTAAGCTCGAGTACCAGGCGCTGGGCTGTCTTCTGCCCTATGCCCGGCACGTTGGTAAAAGCTTTATAGTCGCTGGATATCACGGCGGCGGCGACGTCGTCCACCCGCATTCCCGAGAGTATGGCCACCGCAACCTTTGGCCCCACGCCGCTCACGCTTATCAGCTTTTCAAACATGTTGCGCTGCTCTTTGCGGTGGAAGCCGTACAATGTGAACTCCGCCTCCGCAACTTTTAAATAAGTGTATATGGTAGCGTCCTCACCCGTCTTAACGTTATTCAGCGTGTAGTTGTCGGCGAATATTTTAAAACCCATTCCGCCCGTGTCCACCACGAGGTAGTTCTTATCCCTGTGGGCGATTTTGCCCGAAATATAATCATACATTGCGTCACTTCATCCTTGTGTTAAGTAGTCCGGCTGTCCTGGCGCTGTGCGCGTGGCATATGGCGACCGCCACGGCGTCCGCCGCGTCGTCCGGTTTTGGGGTCTCCTTAAGGTTCAGGAGCGTCTTCACCATAATCTGCACCTGGTTTTTATCCGCGCGGCCGTAGCCCACCACCGCCTGCTTCACCTGCAATGGCGTGTACTCGTATAGCTCCCCCGTCCTGCGCCGGGCGGATAGAACAGCCGCTCCCCTCGCCTGGGCAACGTTCAGCGCGGTCTTGACGTTTTTGTTGAAAAACAGTTCTTCGAAAGCCACGCAATCGGGTTGGAACATGTCTATTAGCCGCTCGATATCGTTCGCTATATGGAGAAGGCGCAACGGCATCTCCTCTTTGGAATCCGTCAGTATTGTTCCGTAATCTATGAGCCGCAGGCGCATCTTCTCGTCGCATTCAATAACGCCGTAGCCAACAATGGCCAGGCCGGGGTCTATTCCGAGTACAATCAAATCATCTTACCCCCACATCCAGTACTATTGCATTATTATATAATAAGCGATTGCATTAATCAATTTCCTGGGTTATATTTAGGGAAATCACTAAAAAAGTTCTTGCATAATTATTCGTTTTTGTGTATTATTATTAACAAGTACACTTCAGGAGGTTGAAATGAAACAGTATAAAAAAGTGGTTTTGGCGTATTCCGGCGGATTGGATACATCAATAATTATACCCTGGCTCAAGGAAAACTTCGGCTGCGAGGTCATAGCCATGTGCGGCAACGTCGGGCAGGGCCAAGAGCTTGAGGGTTTGGAAGAAAAAGCCCTCAAGACAGGCGCTTCAAAGCTCTATATCGAAGACCTGACGGAAGAATTCGTGACGGATTTTATCTACCCCACCATGCAGGCGGACGCGCAGTATGAGGGCAAATACCTGCTCGGAACGTCCTTTGCCCGCCCGCTGATAGCCAAGCGGCTGGTCGAGATAGCAGCGCGGGAAGGCGCGGACGCTGTCTGCCACGGCGCTACCGGCAAGGGCAACGACCAGGTTCGCTTTGAGCTCACCGTCAAGGCGCTCGCCCCCGAGCTCGATATAATCGCTCCCTGGCGCATGTGGGACATAAAGTCACGCGACGAGGAAATCGAGTACGCCGAGGCGCGCGGCATACCCATCCCCGTCACCAGGGAAAACAACTACAGCATGGACGCCAATATATGGCACCTCTCGCACGAGGGTTCCGATTTGGAAGACCCTTGGAACGAGCCTAAGAATTCGCTCTACATGATAATAACGCCGCCCGAGCAAGCGCCCGATTCTCCCGAGTACATAGAGCTCGAATTCGAAAAAGGCCTGCCTGTCGCGCTGAACGGCAAGAAATACGATCCCGTCGGCCTCCTCACCGCACTCAACGAAGCGGGCGCGAGGAACGGCGTGGGCATAGACGACATTGTGGAAAACCGCCTGGTGGGCATGAAGGTCAGGGGCGTTTATGAAAACCCCGGCGGCCGCATACTTTATACCGCACACGCGGCGCTTGAAACACTCACCATGGACAAGGCCACTATGCACTACAAAGCGCTGATATCCCACGAATACGCCGACTTAACCTACAACGGCATGTGGTACAGCCCGCTCAGGGAAGCGCTTTCCGCTTTCGTAACGGAGACGCAGAAGACCGTGGCGGGGACTGTGCGCATAAAGCTTTACAAAGGCAACTGCACCGTCGCCGGCTTAAAGTCGTACTATTCTCTCTACAACGAACAGGTCGCCACATTCGGCCACGACGAAGACTACAACCACCAGGACGCCGAGGGCTTCATAAACCTTTACGGCCTGCCGCTAAAGGTGCGCGCGCTGGCGCTCAAGGGTAAGAAGATATAAAACTCTCCGAGGGCTTAGGGGCTTTGCCCCTAAGAACCACACAAGGGCCGGTCGGCCCTTGACCCAGGCAAGCTAACGCTTGCCTATTTTCATTTTTTCAAAAAATATTATTTTTCAATTGCATATTGCTTTTAGATAACATATTATTATCGTGGAAGAAAATTTGTCTGAACAAGGATAGTCCGCAATGCCGATCAACGTAGTACTCGTAGAGCCTGAAATACCCCAGAACACCGGCAATGTCTCCCGCACCTGCGTGGTTACCGGAAGCGCGCTGCACCTTATACGGCCGCTGGGGTTTTCGCTGGACGAAAGGTATCTTCGGCGCGCGGGCCTTGATTACTGGAAGTATCTTTCCTTGAGCGTATACGACAGCATGGACGATTTTTATTCTTTGAACCCGAACGCCGATTGCCTGTATTTCTCTTCAAAGGCGGGTACGCGCTTCGACAGGGCGCGCTACGGCGGCAATTGCTTTTTGGTGTTTGGCAGCGAGACGCGCGGGCTGGACGCGTCCATCCTCGCCGCCAACGAAGAACGCTGCGTCCGCATACCCATGAAGGGCGGGCAGCGCTGCCTCAACCTTTCGAACGCCGTGTGCGTGGGCGTGTACGAGGCGTTGCGGCAAACCGGGTTCACTGGCTTAGTGTAGATGGGAGTGTATTTATGGATTTTTGGGGTTTTGCGGTAGTATTGGGAGGTCTCGGCCTGTTTCTTTTCGGCATGAAGATGATGTCCGACGGACTTGAGGCCATGGCGGGAGACAAACTGAGGGACGGGCTTGAGCGCATGACGAAGAACCGCTTCGCCGCCGTGGGCGTGGGCGCGGGCGTCACCGCCGTCATACAGAGCTCTTCTGCCACTACCGTTATGCTTGTCGGTTTCATCAACGCAGGGCTCATGACGCTGACGCAGTCCATAAACGTGGGCATGGGCGCAAACATAGGTACGACCATAACCGCCCAGATAGTCGCGTTCAATAGTACAACCGCCGCGCCGCTCATACTCTTCGCGGGCGTGCTCATAATGATGTTCGTTAAAAAACGCTCCGTACGGAAGCTGGGCGAGATAATAGGCGGCCTGGGCATACTGTTTTTCGGCATGACCGTGATGTCCCAGGCGCTTGCCCCCCTAAAGGACGTCCCCGAGTTCGTAAACGCGCTGGCGTCTTTTGAAAACCCGTGGATAGGTATGCTGGTAGGCGCGGGCGTAACGGCCATAATACAGAGTTCTTCCGCCACCATGGGTATAGTGCAGGCTTTCGCCATGCAGAACATACTAACACTGGATAACGGAATATACCTCGTCCTCGGCCTGAACATAGGCACGTGCATAACGGCCATACTGGCCAGCCTGGGCGGCACCAAGACAGCCAAGCGAATGGCTCTCGCCCTTCTGCTTTTCAACTTAATAGGCTCGCTACTATTCATGCCCATACTGCAATTCACCCCACTGATAGACTGGGTAAAATCCTGGTCGCCGGGCGATCCCGCGCGCCAGTTCGCCAACTTTCACACCTTCTTCAACGTCATTACGACATGCATATTCATAGCCTGTCCCTTCGTGCTCGCCAAGCTGGCGACTATCATCATTCCCGGCGAGGACAAGAAGCTTGAGGGCAGGAAGCTCGAATACCTGGTGCGGCCACTGCCCGACAGCCCCACAATGGTAGTCGGCCTCGCGCTGATGGAAACGCAGCGGATGTTTAAAATATCATCCCAGAACTTCGAAGATTCCATGACCGCCTTCCTGGACAGGAGTGAAAAGATGGTAAACGAGGTCTACGAAAACGAGAAGACGGTAAACTACCTCAACCGCGAGATAACGCATGTGCTCTCCGGCGTCGAGGGCTCCGAGCTTTCCGAGGCCGACGCGCGCGTTGCAACCGAGCTTCTGCACTCTATTATGAGTATCGAGCGCATATCCGATATATCTGAAAACATCGCCGACCTGGCCCTCATGCGGATCGACTCCAAAATAAAAATCGGCAAAAAAAATTAAAAA
>JAVBSU010000206.1:0-6191 GCA_031556555.1 Christensenellaceae bacterium | reverse complement strand
GGGCACTTACTGGGCGCGGCGGGCGCGATAGAGGCTGTGGCCACGGTGATGGCCATATACGACGGCTACGCTCCGCCCACGATAAACTATGTAGTGCCCGACCCCGGCTGCAACGTGGACTGCGTTCCGAACGAAGGCCGGGCAATGGATATACGCTACGCGCTTTCCAATTCCTTTGCCTTCGGCGGGCACAACGCCACGCTGCTGTTCGGCAAAGCGCGGTAAACCGCAAGGAGCCATGATTTGATGAAACTTGATGATATAATAAAACTAATGGA
Organism: Christensenellaceae bacterium; assembly: GCA_031556555.1. Taxonomy (GTDB): domain Bacteria; phylum Bacillota; class Clostridia; order Christensenellales; family Christensenellaceae; genus UBA5399. The sequence goes on along the minus strand of JAVBSU010000206.1, from coordinate 5,913 downwards.
CGCCGCAAAAGAGAGCGGCTTTAACAAGCTGGACCTTAAAGACGGGGATTTCAGGATAAGGCTGGAGCGCGGCCGCCCCGCCACGAAGCAAACCGCGGAGGCCGCCCAATACGTTGAGGAACAGCCCGCCCCGCAGCCTGAAAAAGAAGCCGGGGCCCTGCCTGACATACCCAACTCAAAGGACATCGTCTCCCCGCTCGTCGGTATTTTCCACGAGCTCACCGGAGGCAAAGCCGTAAAGCCGGGCGACGTGCTCAAAAAAGGCGATCCCGTTTGCCTTATCGAAGCCATGAAGCTCATGAACGAGATAAGCATGCCGGAGGATGGCGAAATCGCCTGGGCCGCGGCGGAAGAAGGCAGCACAGTCGAGTACGGCCAGTTACTGTTCAGTTATGTCAAGTGATCAGTAATTGCTAGGGCTCCGCCCTAGAACCCGCTCAGGGGCTCTGCCCTTGAGAATCCCGCAAGGGCCGCTTGGCCCTTGACCCGGCTCACTTCGTGAGCCAACAAGAGAACGGAGGATCTATACTTGAACAGGGAAGAGATAATGGCGCTTATACCGCACCGCGAGCCCTTTTTGTTTTTGGATGAGGTCACTGAGTGCGAACCTTTAAAGCGTACTGTGGCCATCTGGAATATAGACGAAAGTCTTTTTTGCTTTAAGGGGCACTTTCCCGGCCGCCCCATACTGCCGGGCGTGCTCATGGCCGAGGCGCTCGCGCAGGCGGGAGCCGTGGCGATATTCATGGACGACGCGTTTAAAGGCAAGCTGGCGGTGTTCGGAGGCATAGACAAGATGCGGTTCAGGGGAATGGTCACCCCGCCCTCCAAGCTTATACTGGAAACTGAACTCTCACGCGTATCCCAGATTGGCGGCAAAGGCCATGGCCGCGTAACGCTTAACGGCAAGACCGTGTGCGAGGGAGAGATACTCTTCGCCTTCGCGCCGGAACCAAAAGAGGATAAATAATATGAAAATAAATACAAAGTGCGTACATTCTGGCTATACGGCGCAAAACGGCCAGCCGGACGCGTTGCCCATTTACCAGAGCACTACATTCAGGTACGATTCGGCCGAGCACGTCGGAAAACTCTTCGACTTGTCGGAGGTCGGCTACTTTTACAGCCGCCTCGCCAACCCCACCGTAGCCTGCGTGGAGGAAAAGATCTCCGATCTCGAGGGCGGCGTGGGCGCGCTTTTGACCACGTCCGGACAGGCGGCCTCCACTTTCGCCGTGCTTAACATACTGGGCGCGGGAGACCATATCGTATGCGCGTCCGCGCTTTACGGCGGCACGGTCAACCTGTTTAACGCCACCCTTAAAAAGCTGGGTATCGAAACCACGTTTGTCGACCCTTCCGCTCCCATAAGCGAGCTCCGCGCGGCGTTTAAGGAGAACACCCGGGCGGTGTTCGGCGAAACGCTCGCCAACCCCGCGCTCAGCGTGCTCGATATTGAAAAATTCGCGCAGGTTGCGCACGAAGCGGACGTCCCGCTGATCATAGACAACACCTTCGCGACGCCTGTGCTGTGCAGGCCGTTCGAGTACGGGGCGGATATAGTAACGCACTCCACCTCAAAGTACATGGACGGGCACGGCGTACAGCTCGGCGGCGCGGTAATAGACGGCGGCACGTTCGACTGGAACAACGGCAAATTCCCCGGCCTCAGCGAGCCCGACCCTTCCTACCACGGACTGGTTTACTCCGAGGCTTTCGGAAACAAAGCGTACATAACAAAGATGCGCGTACAGCTCATGCGCGACATAGGGGCCTGCCCCACTGCGGAAGCGGCGTTTCTTTTGAACCTCGGTCTGGAGACGCTGCCGGTAAGGATGGAAAAACACTGCGCGAACGCGCTCAGGATAGCGGAATACCTCAAAGGGCACGAAAAAATAGTTAGCGCCGCCTACCCCGGCCTTAAAAGCGACAAGTACTACGGCCTCGCCCGGAAATACCTCAGCGGCGGCGCGAGCGGCGTGCTGAGCTTTCGGGTGGCGGGCGGCCGCGCTGGCGCGATAAAGTTTCTCGATAGTTTAGAGCTTGCCCGGATCGCGGTGCACGTGGCCATGACGAGGACGTGCGTGCTGCACCCGGCCAGCTCGTCCCACAGGCAATTGAGCGGCGAACAGCTGATCGCGGCGGGCATAACGCCCGACCTCGTGCGCCTGTCCACCGGGATCGAGGACGCGGATGACATAATAGCCGATTTAGATCAGGCGCTTGCGAAAGTATAAGGAGTACGAAATGCAGGGACATCAGGATATTATAGAAAGAGTACGAAGCGAAGCGGCGGCGTGCGGCGGCCTTGCCGCGCTGGACGCGGTGCGCGTAAAATACTTGGGTAAAAAGGGCGAGATAAGCCTGCTCATGAAGCAGATGGGCGGCATCGCTCCCGAAGACCGGCCCGCTTTCGGGCAGAGCGTGAACGCCGCCCGCGTGGCCGCTGAAGAAGAGATAGAACGGGTGCGCTCGGAGCTTGAGCGCTCGGCAACGGAAGCCAGGCTGCTTAATGAGCGCGTGGACGTTACGCTGCCCGGAGCCGCGTTGCCCCTGGGCGCGCTGCATCCCCTGACTCAGGTTTATTACGAGCTCCGGGACATATTCACGCAGATGGGCTTTGATGTGTATAACGGCCCGGAAGTGGAGCTGGATGAGTACAACTTCGAACTTTTAAACATACCCAAAAACCATCCCGCGCGCGACGCGCAGGATACGTTTTACGTCAGCAATGACGTTGTGCTTAGAACTCACACTTCGCCCGTACAGATACGGACGATGCTCAAAGAGAAGCCGCCCATACGCATGATCTGCCCCGGCCGCGTGTTCCGCTGCGACGACGTGGACGCAACGCACTCCCCAGTCTTCATGCAGCTCGAAGGGCTGGTGGTTGACAAGGGCATCCGCTTTTCCGACCTCAAGGGGACGATCAACGCCTTTTTGAAAAGCTACTACGGCGAGGCCGCTCAGGCCAAGTTCCGCCCCGGCTTCTTCCCGTTTACCGAACCGTCCGCCGAGGTGGACGTCACGTGCACGGTGTGCGGCGGAAACGGCTGCCCCGCCTGCAAGGGCGCCGGCATGACGGAAGTTTTGGGCTGCGGCGTGGTCAACCCCATAGTACTTAAAAACGTGGGCATAGACCCCGACGTGTACTCGGGCTTCGCATTCGGCTTCGGGATTGACCGCCTTGCCAACACAAAGTACGGGATAACGGACATACGCCTTCTCTACGAGAACGACGTACGGTTTTTGAAGCAGTTCGTGTAGATAGTAGCGAACGAAATTTGGGCTCCGCCCAAACCCGCAAGGGCCGGTCGGCCCTTGACCCGGCTCACTTCGTTCGCCAACTAAAAGTATAACGCGTTTTGGAAGAGTCCAGAGGAACCTTTTGGGCGTTAGCAAAAGGTTCCTTTGGCCACCGGAGGTATGAAATATTATGTTAGCGCCACTAAGATGGATAAAAGATTACGCAAAAATAACGTCGGGCATGGAAACGCTGGCCGAAAAGATGGTGATGACGGGCAACGGCGTTGAGAAGGCCGAGAGGCTTGGTGAAGATATACAGAATGTCGTCACAGGAAAGATAATAAGCATTGAGAGGCACCCGGACGCGGATAAGCTCGTCGTGTGTATGCTGGACGTGGGCGGCGCCGAGCCTCTCCAGATAGTCACGGGCGCGCCCAACGTGTTCGAAGGCGCGTGCGTGCCCGTCGCCAAAGCCGTGGCCATGCTGCCCGGCGGCCCGATCAAAAAGGGCAAGCTCAGGGGAGTGATGTCTTACGGCATGCTGTGCTCGGGCGAAGAGTTAAAGCTTAAGGAAGAAGACTACCCCGGCGCGGGCGTGGACGGCATACTCATCTTGCCCGGCGATACCGCTCCCGGCCAGGATGTGAAAGAACTTCTCGGACTTGACGGCGAGGTAATAGAATTCGAGGTGGGCGCAAACCGCCCCGACTGCCTTAGCGTAATGGGCGTTGCGAGGGAAGCCGCGGCCGCCGAGCAGTCTTCATTCACTGAACCCGTAATTGAGTACACAGAAGCGGACGGAAACGTGCACGATTACGTGAGCGTGGAAGTGCACGACAGCGGGCTCTGCCCCCGGTACATCGCTGCGGCCGTGACGGACGTCGTCATCGGGCGTTCGCCCCAGTGGATGGCTACAAGGTTGCGGGAAGCGGGCATACGCCCCATAAACAATATAGTCGACATAACGAACTACGTGATGATAGAGACCGGCCAGCCCATGCACGCTTTCGATCTAAACAATATACGGGGCGGCGCTATAAACGTGCGCAGGGCCAGGGCGGGCGAGTCCATGAAGACTCTGGACAACGTTCCCCGCGAGTTCAACGAAAATATGCTGCTGATCTGCGACGGGGAGGGGCCGATAGGCGTCGCCGGCGTTATGGGCGGCCAGGATTCCGAAATAAAGGACAGCACCAAAACAGTCATCTTCGAGGCGGCCAAGTTCGCCTACGGAAACATAAGGCAGACCTCCCGGGCCCTCGGCCTTTCCACCGAAAGCTCCATGCGCTTCTCCAAGGGAGTGGACGCGGCCATGACGCTTTTCGCCATGAAGCGGGCGCTCACATTGATAGACCAACTGGGCGTGGGCAAAGTGCAAAAAGGACTCATAGACGTATTGACAGAAGACCTCTCCCCGCGCGTGGTTACGGCTGGCGTAGGCAAGGTCAACGCTATTCTCGGTACGGATTTGAGCGGCGAAGTGATGCGTGATTGCTTAAACCGCGTGTTCATCGGCACGGAACTGAAAGACGGCGGACTCGTGTGCTCCATCCCTTCCTTCCGGGGCGACATCTCGGGCGCGAACGACATAGCGGAAGAAGTCGCGCGCATCTACGGCTATAACAACATAGAAGCCACCAACCCCCGGCTTGAGATGAGGCGCGGCCGCATATCAGAAGACGAAGCGAAGGCGGACGCTATGAAGCGCTACCTCTGCGGCATCGGCTTTTTCGAGTGCTCCACATACTCATTCGCCGGGCCTCAGGATTACTCAAAACTGGGCCTTCCAACGCCGCCTTCCGTCAAAATACAAAATCCGCTGGGGGACGACTCTTCCCTCATGCGTACAATGCTCACGCCGCACATGCTAAGCGCGGCCGCGCTCAACCTGAACAGGGGCAACGAAAACCTGCTGCTCTTTGAAGCTGCCCGGACTTACTTCCCGGTGCAGGGCGAACCGCTGCCAATAGAAAAGCAAACGCTGTGCATAGCCATGAGCGGTAGCGGCGCGGGCTTCTTCGAGTTAAAAAGCGTTGTGGAAAACGCTATCACCCAGGCTTCCGGCGCGGAACTCGCCTATGAGCGCGCGAATGTCCCCTATCTCCATCCGGGCGTATCGGCTAATATTTCAGCGGATGGCAACCATATCGGAATAATGGGAGAGATAGCGCCATCCGCGATGAAAGCTTTCGAAATAGAAAAGAAAGTTTTCATAGCCGAGATAAACCTTGAGGCCGTGTTCAAAATGCCGCGCCCCGCGGTGCGCTATGTTGCGCTTCCGAGGTTCCCCGCCGCCAAGCGGGACATAGCGGTCATCGTTGACGCGAACACAGGCGCGGGCGGCGTTCTCGCCGCGATAAAGGAAGCGGGCGGTCCCAAGCTGGAGAGCGCCGCGCTCTTCGACGTGTACTCGGGCGAGCAACTCGGGCAAAACAAAAAAAGCCTCGCGTACTCCCTGGCCTTCCGCGCCAATGAGGCCACAATGACCGACGAGGAAGTGGACAAGCTGATGGCGCGCATATTAAAGGCATTGGAAGATAAATTCGGTGCTGTGCTGAGGTAGGCAACAACCAAAGGGCTCCGCCCATTGGAAACCCGCGGGGGAACATGTTCCCCCAACCCCGCGCCCACAAACGATCGCTAAACGAAAATATAATTGTGTAAAAT